>NZ_JBWPVO010000010.1:0-168459 GCF_056590155.1 Isoptericola sp. GX10416
TGGAGACGGGGTGGGAGAGTAGGACGCCGCCGGACACCCTTCACAGCAGGCCCCCCAACCACACGGTTGGGGGGCCTACTGCATTCCCCCCAAGCTCACAGCGGCCAGCGCCGCGTTCTCTCGCGGGGCGTCGATCGTGCGTGGGAGAATCGACTGCTGGACCGCAACCGAGAGGACCTCCGTGAACGAGACACCGCGTGACGACCGCCCCGAGCGTGACGGCGAGCGTCGCCGCAGCCCCCAGGGTGGGCGCGACGGTTCCTACCGACGTGAGGGCCGTCCGTCGGGTTCACGCGATGCCGGCGCGCGCCGCGACAGCTCGGATCGGGGCAGGAGCTCGGGCGTCGGCCGCACCGGCGACGCCGCGCGAGGCTCGGGTGGCGGTTCCTATCGACGGTCCGACGACACCGGAGACCGCTCTCGTGGTGGGTACCGCGATGGTGGTGACCGCCGCCGCGACGACTCGCGTGGGTCTGGTGCGCCGGCTGGGCGTGGTGGGTACCGCGATGGTGGTGACCGCCGCCGCGACGACTCGCGTGGGTCTGGTGCGCCGGCTGGGCGTGGTGGGTACCGCGATGGTGGTGACCGCCGCCGCGACGACTCCCGGGGGGGACGACCGCCGTCGGGGGGGCCGCGTCGCGACGGCGACAGGCCGCGGACCGGTGACGGGCGTGGCCATGGCGGTCGCGACCACCGGTCCGATGACCGCGCGTCGCGCCCTGAGAAGGCGCCCTCAACCCGGTTCGAAGGCCCGGCACTGCCCGACGACGCGGACTTCCGCCAGCTCGACGGTCCGGCACGTGCGCGGTTGCGTGGTCTGAGCAAGGAGAACGCCGAGTGGGTCGGCGCGCACCTGGTCATGGCCGGACGCCTGATCGACGTCGACCCCGAGCTCGCCTACCAGCACGCCCAGGCGGCGGTGGGGCGGGGCGGCCGGATCGACGTCGTGCGGGAGGCGGCCGGCATCGCCGCGTACCGGACGGGTCGGTTCGCCGAGGCTCTGCGTGAGCTGCGGACCGTGCGGCGCCTCAACGGGTCGTCCGAGCACCTGCCGCTGATGGCGGACGCCGAGCGCGGCCTCGGTCGGCCGGAACGGGCGATCGCCCTGGCCGCGACGGACGAGGCGTCGACCCTCGACGCGGACGGCCGCACCGAGCTCGCGATCGTCGTGAGCGGCGCACGCAGCGACCTCGGCGAGCACGACGCCGCTCTCGTCGTGCTCGACCGCATCCCTGTTGCTGAGCGTGGCGGGGATCTCGGGATCCGGGTCCTGCAGGCCAAGGTCGTCGCGCTGGAGGCGGCTGGCCGTGAGGCAGAGGCTGCCGCGCTCCTGGCGACGGTGGATCCTGCTGTTCTCGCGCGCGTCCTCGGGGACGACGGCGACGAGGAGGACGTGGTGGTGTTCGACGTCTACGACGACTCCGTCGCCGACGAGGACCAGGAGCCCGCCGACACTTCGGGTGATTCGGACGACGTCGCTGCCGCCGAGACCTCGGACGTCGCGGAGCCCACTGTCGAGTCCGACGACGAGTCCGACGACGATGTGCCTGTCGCGGAGTCGGTCGCTGAGCCCGTAGAGCCGACCGACGCGGAGGCAGACGCAGAGGCCGGCACCGACGGTTCTGCGTCCGAGGGATCCCACGCGGAGGCCGACAAGAAGGACCAGGCGTGACCGTCGCGGGTCTCGGCGCGAGCGACGTGCCGTTGGCGCAGGCCCACGACCTCGCACTCGTCGACCTCGACGGCGTTGCCTACCAGGGTCATCTGCCCATCGACCACGCGGCGGCCAGCCTGGGCGCTGCGCGCGATCACGGGCTGCGCCTGGTCTTCGTGACCAACAACGCGTCACGGGAGCCCGAGGACGTCGCCGCCCAGCTCAGCAGGCTGAACATCCCCACCAGGCCTGACGAGGTCATGACTGCCGCCCAGGCGTGCGCAGCCCTGCTGCAGACCCGTCTGGCGGCCGGGTCCACGGTGCTCGTGGTGGGCGGCAAGGGTCTCGCGACGGCGGTCGCGCAGGCGGGCTTCGAGATCGTGGCCGGTGCCGACGATCGTCCCGACGCCGTCGCCCAGGGCTTCTCGCCCGATCTCGGCTGGAGCGATCTCGCCGAGGCGGCCTACGCCGTCGCCGGCGGTGCGTGGCACGTGGCCAGCAACCGCGACCTCTCGCTGCCCACCGCTCGCGGGTTCGCCCCGGGCAACGGTGCACTGGTCGCGGCGGTCGTCGCGGCCACCGGCGTCGAGCCGGACAGCGCGGGCAAACCGTCGCCGACCATGTACCGCATGGCGGTCGAGCGTGCCGGTGCGGAACGACCCCTGGTCATCGGCGACCGGCTGGACACCGACCTCGGCGGGGCGCGAGCAGGTGGCTACCCGGGCCTGCACGTCCTGACGGGCGTGTCGTCAGCTCGCGACGCCGTGCTGGCACCAGCCGGCATGCGGCCCACGTTCCTCGGGGCCGACCTGCGCGTGCTGCTCGAGCCCCATCCGGCGCCGGAGCCCCACGCCGACGGCTGGTGGCGCTGCGGCGGCAGGGCTGCCCGCGTGGTGGGCGGCGCGCTCGAGGTCGACCGTCAGGGACCTCACGGCATCGATGTCGTCCGGGCGGCCTGCGGGGCCGCCTGGGCCACGGCGGACGCCGGAGAGCCGGTCGACGCTGACCGGGTCATGGAGCTGAGCGCCTGACGCCCTGCCTGTGGGTCATCGGCGGACCGCGACCGCGCAGGCGGTAGCGTTGGGGCCGGAACGACCGAGGGAGCCGAGATGTCGCAGGACGCGCAGCACGAGGAGACCGTCGAGCCCGTGGGGTCCGACGACGTCCTCGCGCCCGTCCGTGATCTGGAGGGCCTGCCGACCGCCGAGCACGTCGAACGGTTCGAGGCTGTCGAGCGGCAGCTGAAGAAGCGGCTGGACGACGATCCCACCGGCACGGCGCCGGGCGGCGGGACGGAGAGCTGATGGCCGATCGTGCCGACGTCGAGCTCGTGCGGCGCGGCCTGGCCAGGTCGCGCCGGCACGCGAGCACGCTCGTGGTCGAAGGGCGGGTGCGGGTCGACGGCACGGTCGTCACCAAGGCCTCGGTGCCCGTGGCGGTCGACGCCGAGCTCGTCGTGGAGCCGGACCCGCTGGATCCGGGGTTCGCCTCACGGGCCGGTGGCAAGCTCGCCGGAGCCCTCGACGCCCTCGACGGCGACGTGGACGGGCGTGCTGTCACCGCGCGGATCGACGGTGCGCGCTGCCTCGACCTGGGGGCGTCCACGGGCGGCTTCACGGACGTGCTGCTGCGCCGCGGCGCCGCGCTCGTCACCGCGCTCGACGTGGGCCACGACCAGATCCTGGCTCGGTTGCGGGACGACGAACGGGTCGTGGTCGTCGAGGGGTTCAACGTCCGCGACCTGGCACCGGACGACCTGGACGGCCCGCCGGACGTCGTCGTCGGGGACCTGTCGTTCATCTCGTTGCGCCTGGTCCTCGACGCCGTGGCCGGAGCGACCCGTCCGGGCGCCGTCGTCCTGCTGCTCGTGAAGCCCCAGTTCGAGGTCGGCCGCGACCGGCTCGGCAGCGGCGGTGTCGTCCGGGATCCCGAGCTGCGTGCGGCAGCGGTGGTCGACGTGGCGGCCGCGGCGGCCGTCGCCGGACTGCGCCCTCGCGCGGTGATCCCCAGCCCGGTGCCGGGCCCGAGCGGCAACCACGAGTACTTCTGCTGGTTCGAACGCACGGTGGGCCCCGTCGCGGCCGACGTCGACAGCCTGACCCGTGCTGCGGGGACGGCTGTGGCGTGGACGCCCGACGGAGTGCCGCCGGTCGTCGCCGTCGAAGGACGGCGACAGGGAGGTTCCACATGACGCGACGAGTTCTCATCGTGACCCACAGCGGACGTGCGCAGGCCGTCGCGGCGATGACCGAGGCTGTGGCCGAGCTGGAAGCCGCCGGCTTCGAGGTAGCCCTCCACGACGACGAGGTGGCCGAGGAGTTCGGGGACCCCGCGTCCGTCGTGAGGGCGCGCGAGGGCGTCGCCGAGTCCGAGATCGTCATGGTGCTCGGCGGCGACGGCACGATCCTGCGCGCGGCCGAGCTCACGCACGGCACGGACGTCCCGCTCCTGGGCGTCAACCTCGGGCACGTCGGGTTCCTCGCCGAGTCGGAGCGCGAGAACCTGCACGAGGCCGTGCGGCGGGTCGCCGCACGCGACTACGTGGTCGAGGAACGCCGGGTCGTCGACGTCGTCGTCGAGCGGCCGGGCGAGGACGAACCGGTGACGGGGTGGGCGCTGAACGAGGCCACCGTCGAGAAGGCGCAGCGGGAGCGGATGCTGGAGGTCGGCATCGCCGTCGACGGCCGCCCGCTGAGCTCGTTCGGCTGCGACGGCGTCGTGGTGTCGACCGCGACCGGGTCGACGGCGCACGCCTTCTCCGCGGGCGGGCCGGTCATGTGGCCGGACGTCGACGCGGTCCTGATCGTGCCGTTGTCCGCGCACGCCCTGTTCGCGCGCCCGCTCGTCATCGGGCCGGCGTCGGAGTCCACGATCCAGGTGCTCGACCGCAGCGCGGTGCCGGGCGTGCTGACGTGCGACGGGCGTCGCAGCATCGAGCTGCCCGTCGGGTCCCGCGTCCGGGTGCGTCGCGGTGCGGTGCCGCTGCGCTTCGCGCGGCTCGCGCACGCGCCGTTCACCGACCGGCTGGTGTCCAAGTTCTCCCTGCCGGTGATCGGCTGGCGCGAGGCGGCCGACGAGGCCGCGGCACGCCGTGCCGGGGTCCCCGACCGCCCCGAGACGGAGGGATGAGCGTGCTCGAGGAGATCGCGATCGAGGACCTCGGAGTGATCCGAGCTGCCCGGGTGCCCCTGTCCACCGGCCTGACGGTGATCACCGGTGAGACCGGTGCGGGCAAGACCATGCTGCTGACCGGCCTCGGGCTGCTCATGGGCGGCAAGGCCGATGCCGCGTCCGTGCGCCCCGGTGCGGAGCGCGCCGTCGTCGAGGGGCGCCTCGACCTCGCCCGGCACCCCCTCGCGGCGAGCCGGGTCGACGAGGCCGGGGGAGCGGTGGACGACGACGGCACGGTCGTCGTGCTCCGGACGGTCACGTCGGGGCGGTCGCGGGCCCACCTGGGCGGCCGAGGTGTCCCGCAGAACGTCCTCGCGGAGATCGCCGACGAGCTCGTCACGGTGCACGGACAGTCCGACCAGCTGCGGCTGCGCACCCCGGCCAAGCAGCGAGAGGCGCTCGACCGGTTCGCCGGCAGCGGTCACGCCGAGGTCCTGGCAGAGCACCGCGCGGCCTGGTCCGAGCGCGTCGGGCTGCAGGCCGAGATCGATGACCTGACATCCCGCGCCGCGGAGCGGGCCCGCGAGGCGGAGCTGCTGCGGCTGGGGCTCGCCGAGATCGAGCGGCTCGACCCGCAGCCTGGCGAGGACGCCGACCTGACGACCCTGACGACGAGGCTCGGCAACGTCGAGGAGCTGCGCCAGGGCGCCCAGCTCGCCCACGACGCCGTCGCCGGGGACGACACGGAGGTCGAGGGCTCCGCCGTGCACGCCGTCGAGCGGGCGCGCAGGGCCCTGGAGGCCGTCGCCGGCGACGACCCGGCGCTCGCGGACCAGGTGCGTCGTCTGACGGAGGCCGGCTACGTGCTCGGCGACGTCGCCACCGAGCTCTCGTCGTACGTGGCCGACCTGCAGGCCGACCCCGCCGCTCTGGAGACGGCGCACGCACGGCTGGCCGACCTCGGCTCGCTCACCCGCAGCTACGGGAGCACGATCGACGAGGTGCTCCGCTGGGCCTCCGCCGCGGGACTGCGGCTGCTGGATCTCGACGACGGGGGCGAGCGCATCGACGGGCTGCGCGCGCGGGTCGCCGAGGTCGACGACCTGGTGTCGAGCCTGGCGGCGCGCATCGGTGCCGCTCGACGTGCCGCTGCCGGACGGCTCGCCGACGCGGTCACGGCCGAGCTGGACGGCCTCGCGATGCGAGGCGCCCGGCTCGAGGTCGAGGTCACCGGTGCCGAACCGGGCCCGCACGGCGCGGACCAGGTCTCGTTCCTGCTGCAGGCCCACCCCGGGGCGCCCGCCCGCCCGCTCGGCAAGGGCGCGTCGGGCGGCGAGCTCTCGCGCGTGATGCTCGCCGTCGAGGTGGCGCTCGCCACAGCAGGGGAGGACGGCGACACCGTGCTGCCCACGTTCGTCTTCGACGAGGTGGACGCCGGCGTGGGCGGACGTGCCGCGGTCGAGGTCGGACGCCGGCTCGCCGCGCTGGCGCGCCGCACGCAGGTCGTCGTCGTCACGCACCTCGCGCAGGTGGCGGCCTTCGCCGACACCCACCTCGTCGTCGCCAAGTCCACCCTGGAGGGCGCCGGGACGACGGTGACCGACGTGCGCTCCGTCACGGACGAGGAGCGGGTCCGCGAGCTGGCCAGGATGCTCTCCGGCCAGGACGACTCCGAGACGGCCCGTCTGCACGCCCTCGAACTTCTGGAGTCCTCCGTCGTGGGACCATGGGGCCGATGAGACTGAGCCTCCGCAGGGCCGAGCGCGGCCCCGACACCAGCGACGTCGCCCCCGAGTCGGTCGGTCCGGCGCGCGTCGGCGCGCGCACCAAGGACCTCACCAAGCGGCTCAAGCCGGGCGACGTGGCCGTGATCGACCACGCCGACATCGACCGTGTGGCGGCCGAGGCGCTCGTCGCCGCAGCGCCTTCGGCGGTGCTCAACGCTGCGCTGTCGACGACCGGCCGCTACCCGAACGCTGGACCGGACATCCTGCTCGAGGCCGGCATCGTCGTCGTCGACGGCATCGGTGCCGACGTCATGACGGTCACCGACGGCGCCCCGGTCCACATCGTCGGCGACGAGGTGCGGATCGACGGCCGGACCTTCGACGCCGGGACGCGCCAGACGCCCGAGACCGTCGCCGAAGCCATGGCGGCGGCACGCGAAGGGCTGTCGGACGAGATCGAGCGCTTCGCCGAGAACACGCTGTCGTACCTGCGCAAGGAACGCGAGCTGCTGCTCGACGGCGTGGGCGTCCCCGACGTGCGCACCAGCTTCGAGGGCCGGCACGTCCTCATCGTGGTGCGCGGCTACCACTACCGCGAGGACCTCGCGATGCTGCGCCCGTACATCGCCGAGAACCGGCCGGTGCTCGTGGGCGTCGACGGCGGGGCGGACGCGATCCTCGACGCCGGCCTGCGCCCCGACATGATCGTCGGCGACATGGACTCCGTCACGGACAAGGCGCTGGCCTGCGGCGCGGAGATCGTGGTGCACGCCTACCGTGACGGCAACGCCCCCGGGCTCGAGCGGGTGCGGTCGCTCGGCGTCGAACCCGTCCTCTTCCCGGCCACCGGCACGAGCGAGGACATCGCGATGCTGCTCGCGGACGACAAGGACGCCGAGCTGATCGTCGCCGTGGGCACGCACGCCACCCTCGTCGAGTTCCTCGACAAGGGCCGCGCGGGCATGGCCAGCACCTTCCTCACCCGGCTCCGGGTCGGTGGCAAGCTCGTCGACGCCAAGGGCGTCTCGAGGCTCTACCGCACCCGGATCTCCAACCTCCAGCTCACGCTGCTGTCGGCCGCCGGCGTCGCGGCCGTCGTGGCCGCCCTGTGGTCGACGTCCGCAGGCCAGACCGCTTTCGGCCTGGTCGGTGCGCAGATCGACGACATCGTCTCGTGGATCGGCAGCCTCTTCGGAGGCTGAGCCGTCCACGACCCGGAACCAAGGAGCACTCCCTTCCCGTGATCGACTTCCGCTACCACCTCGTCTCGCTGATCTCCGTCTTCCTGGCGCTCGCGGTCGGCATCATCCTGGGTGCAGGCCCGCTGCAGAACGCCATCGGCGACCAGCTCACCGACCAGGTGAACGCCCTGCGTGCCGAGCGCACCGAGCTGCGCGACACCCTCGGGGAGACCGAGGCCTCGCTCGACCAGCAGAACGCGTTCGCGCTGGCAGCGGGGGCCGAGCTCGTCAACGGGTCGCTCCAGGACGTGCGGGTCGCCGTCGTCGACGTCGACGGTGTCAACGACACCACCGAGGTGGAGGTCGTCAACCAGCTCGAGGCCGCCGGCGCACGCATCGTCGCCCAGGCGTCCCTCACGGGAGCATGGACGTCGGCCGAGGACGCGGTGCTGCGGGGGACCGTGTCGGACGGTCAGCGCGGGCAGGTCGCCGACCTGATCGACGACGAGTCCACGACGGCGCAGGTGCTGGGCACCGTGCTGGGCATCTCCCTGACCGAGCCGGCCTCGGAGACCGCGGACGAACGCAGCGACCGGGCGGTGGACCTCTACCAGCTGCTCTCGCAGGTCGGCCTGGTCGAGTCACGCTTCAACCCGTCGGCACCCGCCGACGCCGTGCTGCTCCTCACGGCGGGGGCACAGGGGAGCGAGGCCGAGACGGCCGACGCCCCGGACGTCCCCGAGGACGTCGACATGGTCGGTGCAGTGCTCGCGGTCCAGGACGCGGCCGGGACCGTCGTGGTCGCCGGCCCGACGACGCAGGACGGCGACCTGGTCGACGAGGTGCGTTCGAACGACGACGCGACGGAGCGCCTGAGCACGGTCAGCGGGATCGAGCAGGAGGTCCTGCGGCTCGACGTCCCGCTGGCGCTGGCCGCCCAGTACGTCGGGGAGGTCGGCCAGTACGGGTTCGAGGACGGCGCCACCGTCGTCCCGCCCGCCGTCGAGCTGCCCGGTCGCGGGTCGACGGACAGCGGGTCCGCGGAGGAGGGTTCCTGATGGGCGTCGGGCGGTTCGTCCTCGCCGGAGCCGTTGCCGCTGCGGCCACGACGCTCGCGCGGCGCGCCCTCGACGCGCGCCCGCCGGGCGGCGGGGCCCGCTGGACGCGGACCAACCACCGGGGTGAGCCGGTGTCGATGCTGGAGGGGCCCGCCGTCGCGCTGGGCCTGGTCGCGGGCACCCTGGTCAGCGGTGGTGACGCCCGGGTGCGCGGTGCCACGACGATCGCCACCGCCGGGGCCGGGGTCTTCGGCGTCGTCGACGACCTCGCCGAGGACACCACGACCCGCACCAAGGGGCTCAAGGGGCACCTCGGTGCTCTCGCTCGGGGCGAGGTGACCACGGGCGGCCTGAAGGTCCTCGGCATCGGCGCGAGCGCGATGCTCGCCGCCGGGATCGGGACCCCCCGCCGGGGCGGTGCGCCGGGGCACGTCAGCGACGTCGTCGTCAACGGGGCGCTGATCGCCGGGACCGCAAACCTGCTGAACCTGCTGGACCTGCGGCCCGGTCGGGCCCTCAAAGCCGCGGCCCTCCTGACGCTCCCGGTGGGGGCCGTCCAGGGTGGCGGCGGCACGGGCGCGCTGCTCGGCGCGACGGCCGCGGCCCTCCCCGGCGACCTCGCGGAGCGGGACATGCTCGGCGACGGCGGCGCCAACGCCCTGGGTGCCTTCGTCGGCAGCCGGTGGGCGTTCGGTGCCCCGCGGCCGGTGCGGGTCGCCGCGCTCGCGGGCGTCGTCGGACTCACCCTGGCCTCCGAGAAGGTCAGCTTCTCGGCGGTCGTCGAGCGCACCGCCTGGCTGCGCCGGATGGACCAGGTCGGACGCCGCCCCGCACCCACGACGGAGTCCGAAGGCGCGACCGGGTGAGCACGCCCGGCGGGCGCAGGGCCGGCACCACGATCGCCGGTGCGGCGCTGCTCATCACCGTGGTGACCCTGGCCAGCCGTGTCGTCGGGTTCGGCCGGTGGCTCGCCCAGGCGTCGTTCCTGGGAACGGGTGGTGTCGACGCGCCGTTCAACGCGGCCAACCTGCTGCCCAACGTGCTCTTCGAGGTGGCGGCGGGCGGCGCGCTCGCCGGCGCCGTGGTCCCTCTGCTGTCGGGCTATCTCGTGCGCGGCGACCGGGAGAAGGCCTCGCGGACGGCGTCCGCGCTGCTCGGTTGGACGATCGTCGTCCTGGTCCCGCTCGGTGGCGCGATGGCTCTCCTCGCGGAGCCGCTCGCCCACCTGCTGCGCCTCGACGACCCGGTGCACGAGGCCGTCGCCGCGGACTTCCTGCGCGTCTTCGCCGTCCAGATCCCGCTCTACGGCATCGCCGTCGTCCTCGGCGGGATCCTGCAGGCCCACCAGCGGTTCTTCTGGCCGGCCTTCGCGCCGCTCGTGTCGAGCCTGGTGGTCATCGGTGTCTACGCACGCTTCGGTGCGCTCGCCGACGGCAATGAGCAGGACGTCGCGGAGCTGACCTCCCAGGCGCTGGGCTGGCTGGCCTGGGGGACGACGGCGGGCGTCGCCTTCCTTGCGCTGCCCCTGATCTGGCCGGTCGTGCGGACCGGTCTGCGGCTGCGCCCGACGCTGCGGTTCCCGGACGGCGAGGGGCGGCGGGCCGCGCGGCTGGCCTTCGCCGGCATCGGCGCCCTGGTGGCGCAGCAGCTCGCCCTCCTCGTGACGATGGTCAGCGCGAACGAGGCGGGCGGTGCCGGTGCCTGGACGATCTTCCTCTACGCGCAGCAGGTGTACTTCCTGCCGTATGCCGTCCTGGCGTTCCCGATCGCGACGAGCGCGTTCCCGCGGTTCGCCGAGCTGGCGTCCGAGCGGCGCGACGACGACCTCGGCCGCCTGGTGTCGTCGACCACCCGGGTGCTGGTCGTCGTGGCCGCGCTCGGTGCGGCAGCCCTGGTCGCGGCCGCGCCGTTCGTCGAGAACGTGTTCGACGGCGTGGTGACCTCCGGTGACGCCGACGGGCTGGCGGGCGCCCTCACCTGGATGGCGCCCGGTCTGATCGGGTACGCCCTCATCCTGCAGCTCTCCCGCGTCCTGTACGCCGTCGACGCCGGACGCGCGGCCGTGGTGGCCACGGCGACCGGATGGGCGGTGGTCGCCGCCGGTGCCGCAGCGTCGGTGCTGGTGTTCTCCGGACAGACCCCCGGGGGGAGCACCCAGGTCCAGGTCCTCGCCTGGCTCGGCGGCGCCACCACCGTCGGCATGACCGTCGCCGGTGCGGCGCTGCTCGTGGCGGTGCGCCTGCGCCTGGGGGGCGCGGCGCTGGGCGGAGTGCTGCGCACCCTGGTGGTGACGGTCCTTGCCGCCGGGCTCGGAGCGTGGTTGGGACGCCTCGCGTTCCCGGCGACGGACCGCTCGGGGGCGGGCACGGGCCCTGCCACGACCGGGCAGCCCGTCGATCTCGGGGCCGCTGCCCAGGACGTCGGCCTCGGACTGCTCGCCGGGCTCGTGGCGGCTGTCGTCGTGCTCCTCGCCGCGGCGCTGACCGACGCCACCGTGCGGGGGCGGCTGACGGGCCTGGCGAAGAGCCTCGCCGGTCGCGCGGCGCGACGCTGACGCAGGCGGTGTGGGCCACCGCACCCCGTGTCGGGTCGTCTCCGGGACGCCGGCCGTCCATCTGTCCGATAGCATGGAGTTCCGTGGCTGACACCCAGAACCGAACCTCGTCCCGCTCCTCCAGCCGCGCCGGTGCGACGCACCAGACGCGCCACATCTTCGTGACGGGCGGTGTGGCCTCCTCGCTCGGCAAGGGACTCACCGCATCCTCCCTGGGCCGGCTGCTGCGCTCGCGCGGTCTGCGGGTCACGATGCAGAAGCTCGACCCCTACCTCAACGTCGATCCCGGGACGATGAACCCGTTCCAGCACGGCGAGGTTTTCGTCACCTCGGACGGCGCCGAGACGGACCTGGACATCGGCCACTACGAGCGCTTCCTCGACGTCGAGCTGCCGGCGTCGTCCAACGTCACCACCGGGCAGGTCTACTCCCGCGTGATCGCCAAGGAGCGCCGCGGTGAGTACCTCGGTGACACCGTGCAGGTCATCCCGCACATCACGGACGAGATCAAGTCCCGGATGCGCGACCAGGCCGGCCCCGAGGTCGACGTGATCATCACCGAGATCGGCGGCACGGTCGGCGACATCGAGTCGCAGCCGTTCCTCGAGGCGGCCCGCCAGGTCCGTCACGAGCTGGGCCGCGACGACTGCTTCTTCCTGCACGTCTCCCTGGTGCCGTACATCGGCCCGTCCGGCGAGCTGAAGACCAAGCCCACCCAGCACTCGGTCGCGGCGCTCCGCTCGATCGGCATCCAGCCGGACGCCATCGTGCTGCGTTCGGACCGGGTGGTCCCCGAGGGCATCAAACGCAAGATCGCCCTGATGTGCGACGTCGACAACGAGGCCGTCGTCAACGCTGCGGACGCCCCGAGCATCTACGACATCCCGCGGGTGCTGCACTCCGAGGGGCTCGACGCGTACGTGGTGCGCCGCCTCGACCTGCCGTTCCACGACGTCGAGTGGGGTGGCTGGACCCGGCTGCTCGAGCGCGTGCACGAGCCGGAGCACAACGTCGAGATCGCGCTGGTCGGCAAGTACATCGACCTCCCGGACGCCTACCTGTCGGTGACGGAGGCGCTGCGCGCCGGCGGTTTCGACAACGACACGCGCGTCGCGATCCGCTGGGTCGCCGCCGACGACTGCAGCACCCCCCAGGGTGCGCAGGAGGCGCTGCACGGCGTCGACGCGATCCTGGTGCCGGGCGGTTTCGGCGTGCGCGGCATCGACGGCAAGGTCGGTGCGCTGCGCTGGGCCCGCGAGAACCTGGTCCCCACGCTCGGCATCTGCCTGGGCCTGCAGTCGATGGTCATCGAGTACGCGCGCAACGTGCTCGGGCTCGCGGAGGCCTCGTCCACGGAGTTCGACTCCGACTCGACGCACCCGGTCATCGCCACCATGGCGGAACAGCTCGCGATCGTCGGCGGCGACGGCGACCTGGGCGGCACGATGCGCCTGGGCGCCTACACCGCGACGCTCGCCGAGGGGTCCGTCGTGGCGAAGACCTACGGCAGCACCGAGGTCTCCGAGCGCCACCGGCACCGCTACGAGGTGAACAACCAGTACCGCGAGCGCCTGGAGGAGGCCGGTCTGCTCATCTCGGGGACCTCGCCCGACGGCAACCTGGTGGAGTTCGTGGAGCTGCCCGCCGACGTGCACCCGTACTACGTGAGCACCCAGGCGCACCCCGAGTTCATGTCGCGGCCCACGGGGTCGCACCCGCTCTTCAAGGGTCTGGTGGCGGCGGCGCTGGTCCGTCAGGGCACGTCGGCGTGAGCCGTCCGGACGCAGGACCGGACCGGGGCGTGGACGTCGTCGCGCCCCGTCCGGTCCGGGACCGCACGGTCGTGCACTCCGGGCGGATCTTCGACCTGGTGCGCGACGACGTCGACCTCGGTGACGCCGGTGTCGTGACCCGCGAGTACCTCGACCACCCGGGCGCCGTCGCGGTCGTCGTGCTGGACGACGAGGACCGGATCCTGCTGCTGCGCCAGTACCGGCACCCGGTCCGGGCCCTGATGTGGGAGATCCCGGCGGGACTGCTCGACGTGGTCGGGGAGCCCGCCGTCGAGGCCGCTGCGCGGGAGCTCGCCGAGGAGGTCGACCTGGTGGCCGACCGGTGGGACGTCCTGACGGACTTCGCCACCACCCCGGGTGCCAGCAACGAGGCGATCCGCGTGTTCCTCGCCCGCGGCTTCCGGGAGGTCCCTGAGGCCGAGCGGCACGAGCGCACGGGGGAGGAGGCGGGGATCGTCACGTCGTGGGTCCCGCTGGACGAGGCCGTGACCCGCGTCCTGGCCGGCGACCTGCACAACCCGTCGGCCGTCGTCGGCATCCTGGCCGCTGCCGCGAGCCGGGCCGGCGGCTGGGCCTCCCTGAGGTCCGCGGACGCGCCGTGGCCGTACCGGCGCGGCGAGAGCCCCGCATGACCTGCGGCCCGACGGCGGCTCAGACGCGGGTGCGCAGCCTCAGCACCGCGTTCGCCGTGGCCCAGACCAGCAGGCCGGCGCCCAGCATGTGCATCCCCACGAGGATCTCCGGTAGTCCGGTGAAGTACTGGACGTAGCCGATCAGGCCCTGAGCCAGGGTGACGGCGAGCAGCAGCCAGGCTGCCCGTCGAGCGTTCGCCAGGCGGTCGACGTCGGCGCCAGGGTTGCGGGGGAGCCGCGACAGCATCACCAGCAGGGCCACGAGAGTGGCGACGAAGAGCCAGACCGTGGCGGAGTGGGCTCGCGTCATCAGGTACGGGTCGAGGGAGAGCCGGTAGCCGACGGTGTTGTCGCCGGAGTGCGGCCCCGCGCCCGTGACGAGCACGCCGAGCGTGACGACACCGACCATGAGCGCGGCGAGCAGCCATCCTGCGACCGTGACCGATCGTGGTCCGACCGGGACGGGAGAGCCGTCCCCCTCGCCGTGCCGGTGCAGCAGGTACGCGCTGAACCAGACGAGCGCCGCGGACACCCCGAAGTGGAGCGACACCCAGCCGGGGTGCAGATCGAGCAGGACGACGACGCCACCGATGAGGGCCTGGGCCACGACACCGGCCAGCGGCACGAACCCGAGGGCGCGGTACTCCGGCGAGCGGCGACGGTCGGTCCACACGAGCAGCAGCACGGCGATCGCCACGATGCCCACGACGAACGTCATGAGCCGGTTCCCGAACTCGATGTAGGGGTGGATGGTCGTCGCCTCGTGCAGCACCGGTGTGAAGCGGCCAGGCTCGCAGTGCGGCCAGGTGGAGCACCCGAGCCCGGAGTCCGTCAGTCGGACGGCGCCGCCGGTGGTGATGATGGCGATCTGCCCCACGACGTTGGCCACGAGCACGCCGCGGGTCCAGCCACGGAAGCGGCCGAGCAGGTCGGGCGAAGCGGTCGGGGCGGCGGAGGAGCCCACGGGCTCCGCGGGGGCGGGGGTGCTCACGGGTCCACGGTAGTGCCCGGCGCGGTGGCGCTACGGCGTCGCCCGGTGCCCGGGCCTGTGAGATTGGTCCGGGCTCAGTGCCAGCGGAACAGTCGGCTCGCACCCGCACCGAACGCTGCCGTCCAGGCGAGGAGCACCATGACGCTCAACGGTGGCACCCCCGCGCCGAGGAGCGCTCCACGCAGACCTTCGCCAAGCGCGCCGGACGGCAGGAACGCCGCGACGTGCGCCATCACGCCGGGCAGCTCCGACGGCGGCACGATGAGGCCGCCGCCGACGACGAGGAGCACCAGCACGAGGTTGGCGACCGCGAGCACCCCTTCGGCGCGCAGCGTCCCCGCCAGCAGGAGCGCGAGGGCGGTGAAGGCCGCCGTCCCGAGCAGGATCAGACCGACCGCGGGCAGGATGCCCGCCGGGTCGGGCGACCACCCGAGGACCAGTGCCACGACGCCGATGACGACGACCTGCACGACCTCGACCGCCAGCACCCCCAGGATCTTGCCGGCGAGGAGCCCGCCCCGACCCAAGGGGGTCGTCGCCAGCAGCCGCAGGACACCGTTGCGACGGTCGAACGCGGTGGCGATCGACTGGGAGGTGAACGCCGTCGTGACGCAGGCGAGCGCCAGGATCCCCGGCGTCACGAAGTCGACCCGGGTGGCGCCGTGCGTGTCGAGCTCGACCAGCGAGGTCTTGACCAGGCCCACGAGCAGCAGGACGGGTACGACGATGGTGACGAGGAGCTGCTCGCCGTTGCGCAGGATCGCCCGCGTCTCGAAGGACGCCTGGGCGGCGATGCGCCGTCGGGCCGGGGCCGCGCCCGTGCTGGGTGGTGTCGTCATCGCAGGTGCCGTCCCGTCAGGTCGAGGAAGACGTCCTCGAGCGTGCGGCGCCCCACCGACAGGCGCCGTGCGAGCACGTCCTGGCCGGCCAGCCACTGCGTGACGGCCGCCACGGAGACGGGCGCGGTCGGTCCGGCGACCCGGTACGTGCCCGGCTCGCCCTCGGTCACGGACCAGGCGCCGTCGGGTACCGCGGCGAGCAGGTGGGAGGTGAGCCCGTCGACGTCGAGCCCGGGCACGGCCTCCAGGTGCAGCGCGGGCCCGTGCCCGTCGTCGCCGGAGGCCAGGAGGTCGGGCACCGAGCCGCTGGCGATGACCCGCCCGTGGTCGACGACGTGCACGAGGTCCGCGAGGTCCTCGGCCTCGTCCATGAGATGGGTGGTGAGGACGACGGCGACGCCCTGGTCGCGCAGCTCGCGGACCAGGTCCCACACCGCGTGGCGGGACTGGGGGTCCATGCCTGCGCTCGGCTCGTCGAGGAACACGACCTCGGGACGACCCACCACGGCCGCGGCCAGGGCCAGGCGCTGACGCTGGCCGCCGGACAGGCGGCGCACCGTGGTGCGCGCGAAGGAATCGAGGCCGAGGCGCTCGGCCAGCTCGCCGACGTCGCGCGGCGCGGCGTACATCGCGGCGACGTGGTGCAGCATCTCCAGGGCGCGCACACCTGTCGGCAGCCCGCCGTCCTGCAGCATCACCCCGACCCTGGGGCGCAACGTCGCCGCGTCGGTCACGGGGTCGAGCCCGAGGACCCGCACCGAGCCGCCGTCCGGGGAGCGCAGACCCTCGCAGCACTCGATCGTCGTCGTCTTGCCGGCGCCGTTCGGGCCCAGCACCGCGGTGACCGAGCCGGCGCCAGCCTGCAGGTCGAGGCCGTCGACCACGTCCCTGCCGCCGTACGTCTTGCGCAGCGACCGCACGACGACGGCAGCGCCGAGTGGCGAAACGGTGGTGGGCACCAGAGGATTCTACGGAGTCGAGAAGAGCGGAGACACCATGACCTTCTACACGTTCGCCCAGCCGGCCGATCTCGCCCAGCTGGCGCGACGCATCTGGTACTGGCCCGTCATCCGCGGCGTGCTCGCCGTGGCGTTCGGGATCCTCGCAGTCGCCCTGCCGGACAAGACCCCCGGGATGCTCGTGCGCGTGTTCGGCGCGTTCGTCATCGTCGACGGCATCGTCAGCCTTGTCGACGGGCTGCGGCGCAAGGGCACCCAGGCGGGGTCGGTCAACACCGGGATCGGCGTCGTCGCGGTCGTGTTCGGTGCGGTGATGCTGTTCCTGCCCGGCGTCACCCTCACGCTCTTCCTCGCGCTCGTCGCGATCTGGGCCCTGCTCTTCGGCCTGCTCCAGATCTTCGGGTCGTTCGCGATGCGCTCGCAGGGAGGCGGCTCGTGGGTCTGGGGGCTCGTCTCCGGGCTGATCTTCGTGGCGCTCGCGGTGGTGTGCTTCGTCCGGCCGAGCGAGACGATCGAGTTCATGTCGATCCTCGTGGGGATCTTCGCGATCGTCATCGGGGTGGTGCTGGTGTCGCTCGGTCTGCGGATGCGCAAGATCGGGAAGCAGGCCGGGAGCGACCCCGACGTGATCGAGGGCGAGGTCGTCGAGGGCTGACGACGGATGACGTGGTCGTGACGGTGCGGTGAAACCTGTGTGACGTGCGTCGCAGCCGGCGTCGGGACCAGGGGATCCGCGGGTTCGGTGAGGCATGCCTTGCTTGACATCCTGCATTACGCAACAAGGATGTTATGTATATCGACGAGGCTGTCCGGGTGATCTGTGCCCGGCGACGAACCGGGAGGTGACCACGTGACGTCAGCGCCAGCGCCCGTCACGCTGCCGCCGTCCGGCACGGACGTCGACGGCACGCGCCGTCGCGTCCTCGGCCTCGTCGCGACGGAAGGGCCCGTCACGGCCGGCGAGCTCGCTGCGACCCTGGGCCTGACCTCCGCCGCGGTGCGCCGTCATCTCGGCTGCCTCGAGAACGAGGGCACCGTCACGGTGCACGACGCCGGCCCTGCCGCCGGCGCCGCCCGGCGCGGCCGTCCGGCCCGGCGCTACGTCGTCAGCACGTCCGGCCAGGCCGAGCTCGGCGGCGAGGACGTCGAGCTCGCGACCCAGGCCATGCGGTTCCTGCGACGCACCGCCGGGGACGAGGCGGTCGCCGCCTTCGCGACGGAGCGCAACGACGCCGTCGTGCGCCGGTACGCGCCCCGCCTGACCGCCACCGACCCCCGCGAACGGGCAGCGCAGCTCGCCGACCTGCTCGCGGCCGACGGCTACGCCGCCTCGGTCCGACCCGTCGTCGGACCGCAGGTGCCCGTCGTCCAGCTCTGCCAGGGCCACTGCCCCGTGCAGCACGCCGCCGAGGACTTCCCCGAGCTCTGCGAGGCAGAGGCGCGCGCCTTCGCCCGTCTGCTCGGTACCCACGTCCAGCGGCTGGCCACCCTCGCAGGCGGCGCGCACGCCTGCGTCACCAACGTCCCACTGGCTCCCCCCACCCCCGCCCGCCGCTCGCGCGGCACGCAGGAAGGAACACGATGAGCGCCCCTACCCAGGACGCCGCGAACGCGGCTCCGGAGCAGCGGTCCGACGAGGACATCATCGCCTCGATCGGCGCCTACGAGTACGGCTGGCGCGACAGCGACGCAGCCGGACAGTCCGCCCGGCGTGGCCTCAACGAGGACGTCGTGGCGAACATCTCCGCGCTGAAGAATGAGCCGGAGTGGATGCTCAAGGCGCGCCTCAAGGCGCTGCGCCTGTTCGACAAGAAGCCGATGCCGGGCTGGGGCGCCGACCTCACCGGGATCAACTTCGACTCGATCAAGTACTTCGTGCGCTCCACGGAGAAGCAGGCCACCAGCTGGGAGGACCTGCCCGAGGACATCCGCGCCACGTACGACCGGCTCGGCATCCCCGAGGCGGAGAAGCAGCGCCTCGTCGCCGGCGTCGCCGCGCAGTACGAGTCCGAGGTCGTCTACCACCAGATCCGTGAGGACCTGGAGGAGCAGGGCGTCATCTTCGTCGACACCGACACCGGCCTGCGCGACTACCCGGAGCTGTTCCAGGAGTACTTCGGCACCGTGATCCCCGCGGGCGACAACAAGTTCTCCGCGCTGAACTCCGCCGTGTGGTCGGGCGGCTCGTTCGTCTACGTCCCGCCGGGCGTGCACGTCGAGATCCCGCTGCAGGCCTACTTCCGGATCAACACCGAGAACATGGGCCAGTTCGAGCGGACGCTGATCATCGCCGACGAGGGCTCCTACGTGCACTACGTCGAGGGCTGCACCGCGCCGATCTACTCGTCGGACTCGCTGCACTCCGCGGTCGTGGAGATCATCGTCAAGAAGAACGCCCGCGTGCGCTACACGACCATCCAGAACTGGTCGAACAACGTGTACAACCTGGTCACCAAGCGCGCCACGGCCGAGGCCGGCGCGACCATGGAGTGGGTCGACGGCAACATCGGCTCCAAGGTCACCATGAAGTACCCGGCGATCTACCTGCTGGGCGAGCACGCCCGCGGCGAGACGCTGTCGATCGCCTTCGCCGGCGAGGGACAGCACCAGGACGCCGGCGCCAAGATGGTGCACGCCGCGCCCCGCACGTCGAGCTCGATCGTCTCCAAGTCGGTCGCCCGCGGCGGTGGCCGGACGTCGTACCGAGGTCTGGTCCAGGTGCTCGAGGGCGCCACCGCGTCCGCGTCGAACGTGCTGTGCGACGCGCTCCTGGTCGACCAGATCTCCCGGTCCGACACCTACCCGTACGTCGACGTCCGCGAGGACGACGTGTCCATGGGGCACGAGGCGACGGTGTCCAAGGTGAGCGCGGACCAGCTGTTCTACCTCATGTCCCGAGGCCTGGACGAGACCGAGGCCATGGCCATGATCGTGCGCGGGTTCGTCGAGCCCATCGCGCGCGAGCTGCCCATGGAGTACGCGCTCGAGCTCAACCGCCTCATCGAGCTGCAGATGGAAGGGTCCGTCGGCTGAAATGACCGCAACCACAGATCTCACGACGGACCACTCGCGCGCCGTCGCCGACGGCGCGCACTCGCACGGCGTCGTCCCCGCCGGCTCCCGCGCGGAACGCGTCACCTCCTTCGACCTCGCGGACATCCCCGTGCCGTCGGGCCGTGAGGAGGAGTGGCGCTTCTCGCCGGTCGCCCGCCTCCAGCCGCTGTTCGCCGAGACCCTCGGCACCGACGGCGTGACCGTCACGGTCGACGCCGCCCCCGAGGTCAAGGTCGAGACCGTCGCCGCCGGCGACGCCCGCCTGGGCCGCGCCGGCAAGCCCGGCGACCGCACCGCCGTCGCCGCCTGGAACGCCGTCGCCGAGGCGACCGTCGTCACGGTGCCGGCCGAGGCCGTCGCCTCCGACGTCACCTCCGTGCGCGTCGACGGCGTCTCGAAGGACGCCACGGCGAGCCACCTGGTCATCGAGGCCGAGCGGCACTCCCAGGCCGTCGTCGTCGTCGACCACCGCGGCGACGCCCTGCTCAACCAGACCCTCGAGGTCGTCGTCGGCGACGGCGCGAACCTCACGGTCGTCTCCGTGCAGGACTGGGCCGACGGCGCGGTGCACGCCTCGTCGCACCGAGCAGTCATCGGCCGCGACGCCAAGCTCAAGCACGTCGTGGTGACGTTCGGCGGCGACGTCGTGCGCGTCACCCCGGACGCGACCTTCACCGCCGAGGGCGGCGAGGTCGAGATGGTCGGCCTGTACTTCGCCGACGCGAACCAGCACCAGGAGCACCGGCTCTTCGTGGACCACGCCGTGCCGCGCTGCAAGTCGCGCGTCACCTACAAGGGCGCCCTGCAGGGTGCCGGCGCGCACGCGGTCTGGGTCGGCGACGTGCTCATCCAGGCCGAGGCCGAGGGCACCGACACCTACGAGCTCAACCGCAACCTCGTGCTGTCCGACGGGGCGCGTGCGGACTCCGTGCCGAACCTCGAGATCGAGACCGGCGAGATCGACGGCGCGGGCCACGCGTCGGCGACCGGCCGGTTCGACGACGAGCAGCTCTTCTACCTCATGGCTCGCGGCATCCCCGAGGCCGACGCCCGTCGTCTCGTGGTGCGCGGCTTCTTCGCCGAGCTGATCGACGAGATCGGTGTCTCGTCGGTCGAGGAGCGGCTGCTCGCCTCGATCGAGGCCGAGCTGGAGAAGTCGATGAGCGTCATCACCGGCGTCCCGGCGTCGGAGGCCTGAGGCATGGCCATGCAGATCGCCTGCGCGGCGGACGACCTCGCCCCCGAGGAGGCCACGCTCGTCGAGCTGGCCGGGGTGTCGGGGACCGTGCCGGTCGCCGTGGTGCGTGACGCGGACGGCGAGTTCCACGCCATCAGCGACATCTGCTCCCACGGGGCGGTCTCGCTGTCCGACGGCGAGGTCGAGGGGTGCCTGGTGGAGTGCTGGCTGCACGGGTCGCAGTTCGACCTGCGCACCGGTCGCCCGCTGCAGCTCCCCGCGGTCCAGCCCGTGCCCGTCTACCCGGTGCGCGTCGAGGACGGCAACGTGCTCGTCGACGTCGACGCGACCGTCGCCGTGGCGTCCTGATCCTTTAGCTTTCGAGAACACAGACCTGGAGAACCACCTGATGTCCACCCTGGAGATCCGCGACCTGCACGTCAGCGTCGAGACCAAGGAAGGCCCGAAGCCGATCCTGCGCGGCGTCGACCTGACCATCAAGTCCGGTGAGACGCACGCCATCATGGGCCCGAACGGCTCCGGCAAGTCCACGCTCGCCTCGGCCCTCGCCGGGCACCCCAAGTACGAGGTCACCTCGGGCACCGTCACGCTCGACGGCGAGGACGTCCTGGCGATGAGCGTCGACGAGCGCGCCCGCGCCGGCCTCTTCCTGGCCATGCAGTACCCCGTCGAGGTGCCGGGCGTGTCCGTGGCGAACTTCCTGCGCACCGCCAAGACGGCCATCTCCGGCGAGGCCCCCGCCCTGCGTCACTGGGGCAAGGAGGTCAAGGGCGCGATGGAGAACCTGCGCATGGACCCGGCCTTCGCCGAGCGTTCCGTGAACGAGGGCTTCTCCGGCGGTGAGAAGAAGCGCCACGAGATCCTGCAGATGGAGCTCTTCAAGCCGCACTTCGCCATCCTCGACGAGACCGACTCCGGTCTCGACGTCGACGCGCTGCGCATCGTCTCCGAGGGCGTCAACCGTGCCAAGGAGACCACCGACGTCGGCGTGCTGCTCATCACGCACTACACGCGCATCCTGCGCTACATCCAGCCCGACTTCGTGCACGTCTTCGTCGACGGTCGGATCGCCGAGGAGGGCGGGCCCGAGCTCGCCGAGCGTCTCGAGGCCGAGGGCTACGACCGCTTCCTCACCACCGGTACCCCCGCGTCCGCCTGAGGACCTGCGATGACCGCCACCGACACCGTGCGCCCGGCAGCGAGCTTCACCACGCGTGAGCTCGCCGCCATCCGGGCGGACTTCCCGCTGCTGGAGCGCACGGTGCGGGGCGGTCGCCCGCTGGTCTACCTCGACTCCGCGGCCACGTCGCAGAAGCCGAACGTGGTCCTGGAGGCCGAGGTCGACTTCTACGAGCAGCGCAACGCCGCCGTGCACCGCGGCGCGCACCAGCTCGCCGAGGAGGCGACGGAGGCGTTCGAGCAGGCGCGCGCGGCCGTGGCCGCGTTCGTCGGGGCCGACGTCGGCGAGATCGTCTGGACCTCGGGCGCCACGGCAGCGATCAACCTCGTGGCGTACGCACTGTCCAACGCGACCTCGGGTCGCGGGGGAGAGCCGGCGGCCAGGTTCCGCCTGGCGCCCGGCGACGAGATCCTCGTCACCGAGGCGGAGCACCACGCCAACCTCGTGCCGTGGCAGGAGCTGTGCGCCCGCACCGGTGCCGTCCTGCGCTGGATCGGCGTGGGCGACGACGGCCGGCTCGACGTCGATGCCCTCGACCACGTCGTCACCGACCGGACCCGGGTCGTGGCGTTCGGTCACGTGTCCAACGTGACCGGGGCGATCGCTCCGGTCGACCGGTTCGTGGCCGCGGCCCGCCGTGTCGGGGCGCTCACGGTGCTGGACGCCTGCCAGTCCGTGCCGCACCTGCCCGTCGACCTGCACGCGCTCGATGTGGACTTCGCGGCGTTCAGCGCGCACAAGATGGTCGGTCCCACCGGGGTCGGCGCGCTGTACGGGCGGCGAGAGCTGCTGGAAGCCATGCCTCCGGTGACGACCGGCGGGTCGATGGTCGAGGTCGTCACCATGGAGACGACGACCTACGCGCCGCCGCCGCAGCGCTTCGAGGCCGGCACCCAGATGGTCGCCCAGGCTGTCGGCATGGGCGTGGCCGCCGAGTGGCTCGACGAGCTCGGCATGGACAAGGTCGCCGTCCATGAGCACGAGATCGCGGCCGAGCTGCTGAAGATCGCCGAGATCCCGGGCGTGCGCGTCGTCGGACCGCTCGACGCCGCCGACCGGGTGGCCGTCGTGTCGTTCGTGGTGGACGGCGTCCACGCGCACGACGTCTCCCAGGTGCTCGACGACCGCGGCATCGCGGTGCGGGTCGGACACCACTGCGCGCAGCCGCTGCACCGCCGGTTCGGCGTGGCCGCCACGGCGCGGGCCTCGGCGTCGGTGTACACCAGCGTCGAGGACGTCGTCGCGTTCCGGGAAGCATTGGCAGGCGTGCGCGCGTTCTTCGGTGTGGACTGAACGATGAAGCAACGCACCGGGAGGCTCGGTCCGTACCCCGGGGAAGGACAGCCGTGAGCTCGCTCGAGCAGATGTACCAGCAGGTGATCCTCGACCACGCCAAGCGCCCGCAGGGGCGCGGTCTGGTCGACGCCGTACCGGGCCACCTCGCGGGGGAGTCGCACCAGGTCAACCCGACGTGCGGTGACGAGATCACCTTGCGTGTCGACGTGGAGACCGGCGCCGACGGCGTGCGGCTCGCGGGGGTCTCCTGGGAGGGCCAGGGGTGCTCGATCTCGCAGGCGTCCGCCTCCGTCATGGCGGGCCTCGTCGAGGGGCAGGAACTGGCCGAGGTCGCCCGCCTGGACGCAATCTTCCACGACCTCATGTCGTCGCGGGGCAAGGGGCTCGACGACGACGATGCCCTCTACGCGATCGGCGACGCCGACGCGTTCACCGGGGTCTCGCAGTACCCCGCCCGCATCAAGTGTGCGCTGCTCGGCTGGGCAGCGCTGAAGGACTCGCTGGCGCGCAGCGGCGCGCCGGCCCACCGACCCGGAGGAACCGATGACTGAGAACACCACCGAACCGGTGGCGGCCCCGACCAACGTCGCCGACGTCGAGGAGGCGCTGCGCGACGTCATCGACCCCGAGCTCGGCATCAACGTCGTCGATCTCGGCCTGATCTACGGTATCGAGCTCGACCAGAACAACCACGCCACCATCGACATGACGCTCACCTCGGCGGCCTGCCCGCTGACCGACGTCATCGAGGACCAGGCCGCGCAGGCGCTCGAGGGCATCGTGACGGGCCAGCGGATCAACTGGGTGTGGATGCCGCCGTGGGGCCCGGAGAAGATCACCGACGACGGTCGCGAGCAGCTGCGGATGCTGGGGTTCAACGTCTAAAGGAGATGCGGTGCTCTCGAAGGTCGATTGACTTGCGGAAACACCGTCTGACCTGCGGTTTCTCGAAATCGCTGGGTGGACACGGGTGGACCGGAGTGGCCTCGGAGGGCCACCCGTTCCCCCACTGTTCCCCCACGAGATTCGGGACGTCTGCGCAGGTCGGCCCTCCGGGCGGCTCTTGGACGCGCGTGCGTTTCCCCCACCAGGAACGGGGTCGGCAGGACACCTGATGGGGTGGAGGACCGCCCATGGCACGCAAGTCCGGACAGAAGCGCACGTTCGGCGAGCTTGAAGCTCGCAAGAACGCCACGACCAAGAAGGTCACCGGGTGGCGGGCCCGCTACACCGGGCCCGACTTCGCCCGGCACTCGCGGGTGTTCGCCGACAAGATTGAATCGCCCTGGGTTTCGTTCCGTCCGAACTGTAAGGATGGAACCTGATGGCCAAGTACACACCTGAGATGCGGGAGCGGGCGTTGCGGATGCTCGCCGATGCCCGTGGTGACCACCCGAACCCGACCGCGGCGGCGAGGCATGTCGCGGGCCTGCTCGGGATGAGTCCGGAGACGTTGCGGTTGTGGCGGCGGCGTGCGCAGGTCGAATCCGGGCAGCGGCCCGGGGTGACGACCGAGGCGGCCGCGGAGATCAAGCGTCTCAAGAGCGAGGTCGCCGAGCTGCGGCGTGCGAACGAGATTCTCAAGGCGGCGAGCGTGTTTTTCGCCAAGGAGCTCGACCGCCCCACGACGAAGTGATCCGGTTCATCGACGAGCACAAGGATCAGTTCGGGGTCGAGGCCATCTGTCGGGTGCTGCGCCCGGGGAGTTCGTGGGTTCATCACCTCTCGCGGGTACCGTGCCGCGAAGACCAGACCGGCGTCGGCGCGATCGTTGAGAGACGGGCTGCTGGTGCCCGAGATCGTCCGGGACTGCTGCACGGATAGGTGACGCTCGATTTGTGGTGCCGTTGAGGCCGCTGGGTTGGCGGGGATTGCCACGGGGGATCGTGATCTCCAGGGAAGGCTGGGTGCAGA
This sequence comes from Isoptericola sp. GX10416, assembly GCF_056590155.1. NCBI lineage: Bacteria > Bacillati > Actinomycetota > Actinomycetes > Micrococcales > Promicromonosporaceae > Isoptericola > Isoptericola sp. GX10416. The sequence continues at coordinate 25,142 of NZ_JBWPVO010000010.1, forward strand.
TGTGCGGGTCGCTCGAGTGTGGGCCCGCGAGGGCGCGGCCTGGTGCCGGCCGATGAGCTCATCACCGGTGTTGATTCAGGATGAATCGGCGCGTAGCCTGGTGGTCGAGGAGGAAGTCATGTCTGCTGTTGCTGTCGCCGCGCACGAGCCGAGTTTGAGGCTGTCCTATGTCCGTGCTCGGCTGGCTGAGATCGACCGGATGCGTCAGGTGTATCTGGCGTCGCTGGACGGGGTGCCGCAGCGAGACATCGCCGCGGCGGTTCACCTGTCTCAGGCCAGCGTGCACCGGATGATCGTGCGGGCGCGCGCGCTCGGTGCGGAGCGTGAGTCGGTCGAGGAGGTCGTGCTGCAGCGGTTCGTCGGGCAGCTCTCTACCGCGCAGATGCTTGAGCGGCTGGCGTCGATGGAGTCGTGGGTGCCGCGGGTCGTCGATCCGGTCGACGGTGTCCTGCCGGGCGATTCCTGGGCTGACCTGGACGATTTGTGCGAGGACGGGTTGATCAGCGAGGACGAGGTCGATCAGGTTCTCGACGCCCGTGAGTGACCTGCGCGCGAGTGCGCACGCTGCGGTGTGCGCTGCTGTCCGCGGCGGCGCGCCGCTGGACTCGCTGTTGACTCGCGGGGAGCAGCGGCGCCTGGTGCGTGAGGCCCGTGACTGGTATCTGGACCCCTTCGCCGGGAGTGTCACGCGCCGGGGCACTTGCGTGGTCGCCACGGCCGGCCCTCCTGGGGCGGGCAAGTCCTCGATCCTGCCTATCGCGGTCCCGGATCTGAGTTCGCGGTTGGTGATCGACCCGGACAGGGTCAAGGACTACCTCGCCCGCTGGTGCGCCGAGCACCCGGCGTTCTACGCCGATCTGTTGTCCACGGTTCTGCCCGACGGTGGCACCCTGGGTCCCCTGGAGTTGTCGCCGCTGCTGCACACCGTGTCCACCGAGGTGGCCAACGCGGTGCGCCGCGACGCCCTCGTCCAGCGGATGGACGTCGTCCTGGAGGCAACCATGGCGTCGCCCGCGTACGGGGAGCGTCTCTTGCTGTCTCTCGCGAAGGCCGACTATCAGGCGTTGGTCATCGTGTCCGTCGAGACCGACCAGCAGACCGCGCACGACCGCGCGGTCGAGCGGTGGTGGACCGGACGACAGGCCGACCCTGAGCTCGGCGGCCGCCTTGTCCTGCCCGAGACCATCGACGCCGCCTACCCCGACGCAGGTCCTGTCAGCGTCTGCCGCACCAGTGCCCGCAGCCTCGCTGAGACGATCCGCGCCGGCGGCACCGCGATCGAGCGGGTCACGATCGCTGAGTACGACGGCGGCGCGCTGGCCCGACTCGACGCCGAATCGCCACGCGCACTCGACGCCTGACGCTCCTCGGCGCTGCGGGGTTGTCCTCCTGCCCCGGGGTCGAGGTGGCCGGACGTTGACATCGTGATCCTCGTCGGCAAGGTAGGCATCGTCGACGTTGGCGCGAAACTCGGGTGCCTGTCGGTCGGCGAGCCCGGCGCACTGAATGTAGCCATCGTCCGCTACTTCAGAAGTAACCGTCGAGAACCTGTGGTGCGGGAACGACCCCTCGCGCCGGTATCGGCAGGGCGCCTGGCAGGCCCGCGGTGACGTTGAGAAGTGGAGGCTCCCTGACGGGTGGGTCCTTCGTCGCACAAGAGCAAGCTCGTGAGGGAACGTCCGGGCCAGTCCAAGCCTCGGCTGCTGGTCCATCTGCTGGTTTACGGCTTCGAGCACGGACGGACGGGGGTGAACGGGAACGGCGTGTTTCCGCGGTTCAGGGGGACGGGTTCGGTGGTCTGTCTGCCTTCACACCGAAGAGGTCACTGGTTCGAACACAGTGTCGTCGGGGCCCGGGCCGTCTCTCGCCCACGCCCCGACTTGAGTGGCCGCGGCGCGGGCCCCGATGCCGTCGATAGACTCATCGGGTGGCGTCGCCGATGCCACGTTGGAAATCTCGATATTCCTGTCAGGCTCCTGCGGACCCCGTTTCGGCGGGGAGCGCTCTGCGCTCTGATTCCCCCACGGTTCCCCCACAGACCCGCCGGCCAGGGTGAACTTGCAGGTCAGAGGGCGGATACTGCGTTCAACGTCTGATCGTCGCGGCGAGGCATCGGTCACGCCTGACGTGCCCGGTATGCCGTCGGCGACGTCCCGTGCGTGCGCGTGAACCGGCGCGAGAAGTACAGCGGGTCGTCGTAGCCGCACGCCTGCGCGACGGCGGCCACGGGCAGGTCGGTGGAGTCCAGCAGCTCGCGGGCCCGCGCCAGGCGCAGGCCTGTCTGGTACTGCAGCGGCGAGGCGCCCACCTGGGCGCGGAACAGGGCGCCGAGCTGTGACGCGCTGAGGCCGACCATCGCCGCGAGCGCCGTGACGGAGGTCCGGCGCGGGGACGTGACCCGCAGGTGCGCCACGGCGCGCTCCACGGGGTCGGGGGCGGGGCCGGGGGAGCGACGGCCGGTCGCGACGACGTGCGCGAGGGCGTGCCATGCGGCACCTGCGGCCCGGACGAGCCCGCCGGCGGTCCCGGTGTCGAGGGCGTCGATGGCCTGGGAGACGAGGCTGGCGACGGGCGCGGGGTCGCGCAGGTGCGCCACGAGGCCACCGACGGCGTCACGGGCTGCGGCAGCGAGCTCGTCGGCGTCGGGGCCGGTCGTGTGCAGCCACCAGAGCGTCCAGGGGTCGTGCTCGGCGGCGGCGTACCGGTGCGGTGTCCCGGCGGGCACCAGCACGACGTCCCCGGGCCGGACGTCGAGGCGTCCGTCCGGCGCGGCGAACCAGCCGGCGCCGTCGGTGCAGACCAGCAGGACGTGCTCCGTCGCGCCGTCGGGCCGCTCGCGTCCGTGCCGGACGGCGTGCGGGAAGAACCCGGCGTCGGTGACCAGCAGGCGTCCGGTCACCGGTCGGGCCAGGGCGGTGCGCACCGTGGGGCGCGGCACGACGACCATGCGCTGACCGGCGAAGCCGTCCCGGACCGGTCCGACGGCATCGACCGTTGTTTCGTCCATGCGCGCCAGGGTTTCGCCCATCGTGCGGTGCGGTCAAGCCACCTAGGTTCGTCCTATGCCCGAAGAAGAGTCGCGGATCGTCCTGCCACCCGTCCCGGAGCACCTGGCCGACCGTGTGGTGCGCGGCTGGCGGGCGCCGGTGAGCATCGACACCTACGACGTCGGGCGTCCTGACCGGTACCCCGCCTACCTGGACCAGCGGGTGTACCAGGGGTCGTCGGGGGCGGTGTACCCGCTGCCGTTCGTCGACCAGGTCGCACGCTCCAAGGCGTCCCGGGACTGGGACGCGATCCACCTCGAGAACGCGTACGTGCGCCTCATGGTGCTGCCCGAGCTGGGTGGGCGCATCCACGTGGGCCTGGACCGCACCCGTGGCTACGACTTCTTCTATCGCAACGACGTCATCAAGCCCGCCCTGGTCGGCCTGGCCGGGCCGTGGATCTCCGGCGGCGTGGAGCTCAACTGGCCGCAGCATCACCGGCCCGGCACGTTCCTGCCCACGGAGGCGTGGATCGAGGACGAGCCGGACGGCGCCGTCACCGTCTGGTGCTCCGACCACGACCCGTTCACCCGGATGCAGGGCCTGCACGGGGTGCGGCTGCGGCCGGACAGCGCGCTCGTCGAGCTGCGCGTCCGTCTGGTCAACCGCACCGACGACGTGCAGACGTTCCTGTGGTGGGCCAACGTCGCCGCCGCGGTGCACGACGACTACCAGGCGTTCTTCCCGACCGACGTCACCGTCGTCGCGGACCACGCCAAGCGCGCCGTCACCACGTTCCCCGCGGCCCAGGGCCGCTACTACGGCGTCGACTACCCGGCGCAGCGCACCCCCGAGCGCCCCGACGGCGACCGGTTGGACCGCTACCGCAACATCCCCGTGCCGACGTCGTACATGTGCCTGGGCTCGCAGGACGACTTCTTCGGCGGGTACGACCACGCGGCGGGCGCCGGGTTCGTGCACTGGGCCGACCACCGCGTCTCGCCCGGCAAGAAGATGTGGACCTGGGGGAACGCGCCCTTCGGCTGGGCCTGGGACCGGCACCTCACCGACACGAACGGCCCGTACGTCGAGCTCATGGCGGGCGTCTTCACCGACAACCAGCCGGACTTCGCGTTCCTGCGACCGGGAGACACCACGACGTTCAGCCAGTACTGGTACCCGATCCAGGACATCGGCCCCGTGCACCAGGCGACGCGGGACGTCGCCGTGCGGCTCGACGTCGACCCGCGTGCCGGCGGGCCGGCCGCCGTACGGGTCGGCGTCGCCGTGACCGCGCCACGGCCAGGAGCACGGGTGATGCTGCGCGCGGGCGACGACGTCCTGCTGGACGAGCACGCCGACGTCGCGCCTGGATCGCCGCTCGTGCGCGACCTGGCGGGCCCGGCGGGCGTCGAGGCGAGCGCCTACGAGCTCGTCGTCGGGCACGACGGCGTGATCCTGCTGACGTGGAGTCCCCGACCCGTCGCGGACGAGGACACCGTCCTGCCCGACCCGGCCACCGAGCCGCACGCCCCGGGCGAGATCGCGTCGACCGACGAGCTGTACGTCACCGGCCTGCACCTGGACCAGTACCGGCACGCGACCCGCTCGCCGGAGCCGTACTGGGCCGAGGCCCTGCGCCGGGACCCCGGGGACGCACGGTGCGCGACGGCGCTCGCGGCACGCCGCGCGCGGGCGGGACGGCTCGACGAGGCAGAGCGGCTGCTGCGCACGGCGACCGACCGACTGACGCTGCGCAACCCCAACCCGCGCGACGGCGAGGCGCACTACCGGCTCGGCGTCGTCCTCGCGCGCCAGGGTCGGCCGGCCGAGGCACGAGCGGCGCTGGGCACCGCGTCCTGGGACCACGCCTGGCGGGACGCGGCCGCCGTCGCGACGGCACGGCTCGACCTCGCCGCCGGACGGCTCGCGGACGCCGTCGACGAGCTCGACGCGCTGCTGCGCCGCAGCCCCGAGCACGTCCAGGGCCGCAACCTCGCCGCGGTCGCCGCCCTGCGCAGTGGTGACCCGGACGCCGCCCGCGACCTGGTGCGCGGGACGCTCGCCGTCGACCCTCTGGACGCGTGGGCGCGCGACCTCGGCACCCGGCTCGGTCTGGAGGTCCCGGCCGGAGCGACGGACGATCCCACCATCGCGCTGGACGTCGCCCTGGAGCACGCGTCGGCGGGGGAGACCGCTGTCGCCGTCGAGCTGCTGGAGGAGGTCGCGAGCCGACCGTCCCCGCACGGACAGCGGGACGTTCGCGCGATCGCGCTCCTGCACCGCGCCGACCTGGCGCTGGGCCGGGGCGACGGCGCCGCCGCCGCCGAGGCCAGGGAGCGGGCCGGGCACGCCCCGCGGGACTGGGCGTTCCCCGCGCAGACCGATGACGACATGCTCGCCCGCCTGCGCAGGGCCTGGCCCCAGGACCCGCTCGTCGCGGGGCTCGCCGGCCACCGGCTGTACGCGGCCGGGCGGCGCGAGGAGGCCACGTCGGCCTGGGAGGTCGCGGCGTCGGGAGACGGCACCGATCCCGTGGTGCTGCGCAACCTCGGCGTCGCGGCGCACAACGTGCACGGCGACGCCGACGCAGCCGCCGGCTGGTACGCCCGGGCGCGGGCCCTCGCCCCCGACGACGCCCGCCTGCTGTACGAGGCCGACCAGCTCGCCGCCCGGCGCGGCACGCCCGCCGAGCAGCGGCTGCGGTCCCTGCTGGAGCGGCCGGACCTGGTCGGTGCTCGCGACGACCTCACCGTCCAGCTCGCCGAGCTGCTCACCGACGTGGGCCGCAGCGGCGAGGCGCTCGACGTCCTCGCTGGACGCTCCTTCCAGCCGTGGGAGGGCGGCGAGGGCCGGGTGCTGGCCGCCTGGGACGCCGCGCACCTCGATGCCGGACGGCGAGCGCTCGACGACGGCGACGCCACCGCCGCGCTGGCGCAGGCCACCGCCGCGCTGACGCCGCCCGAGTCGCTCGGTGAGGCTCGGCACCCGCTGGCCAACACCGCCGACGTGCACCTGCTGCTCGGCGACGCGCTCGCCGCCGGCGACCGGCTGGACGACGCCCGCCGGGCGTGGCGCACCGCGGCCGACCAGCACGGCGACTTCGAGTCCATGGCTGTCCAGGAGCACTCGGAGCGCACGGCCGCGTCCGTCCTGGCTCTGCGCCGGCTGGGCCGCGACGCCGAGGCACAGGCGCTGCGCGACGGGCTCGCGCGGTACGTCGAGGAGCAGGCCTGCCGTCGCGCGCGGATCGACTACTTCGCGACGTCGCTGCCCACCATGCTGCTGTTCACCCGCGACCCCCAGCAGGACCACGACGACCGCGTCCGTGCCCTGCGCGACCAGCTCACCGCGCTCGACGGGGACGCCGCCGCCCGCCAGGATTCTTCCGTCACCGCGCCGGCCTGACCGACCGGCCACGCCTCTTGGAGGACACAGACATGCCCGACGCTCCCGCGAGCCCGCCGTCCGTCACGCACCAGGTGCGGGTCGAGTGCCCCGCGCCGCCGCGCCGCGACCACCTCGAGCTGGGTGACCCGCCCGGCACGCGCGACGCGGTCGCGGTCACCAGCCGGTACCTCGAACGGGCCGGCCGCCCCTGGATCCCGGTGACCGGCGAGGTGCACTACTCCCGCATCCCGCGCGAACGCTGGTCCGAGGTGCTGGGGCATGCGCGGGCCGGCGGCCTCGACTCCGTGGCCACCTACGTCTTCTGGCAGGCGCACGAGCCCACCCCCGGAGACTTCCGGTGGGACGGGAACCTCGACCTACGGGCCTTCGTCGAGCTGGCCGGACGGCACGGCCTCGACGTCGTCGTGCGGATGGGTCCCTGGGGGCACGGCGAGGCGCGCTACGGCGGCTTCCCCGACTGGCTCGTCGAGCGCGACCTCGCCACCCGGACGAACGACCCGGCCTACCTGGAGCTCGTGCACGCCTTCTACGCGCAGACGATCGAACAGCTCGACGGGCTCCTCCACGCCGAGGGCGGCCCCGTCGTCGGCGCGCAGATGGACAACGAGCTGTACGACCAGCCCGAGCACCTGGCCACGCTGCGCACCACCGCCGAAGGGCTGGGGCTGCGCGTGCCGATCTGGACCGCCACCGGCTGGGGCGGCGCCCAGGTGCCCGCGACGCTGCTGCCCCTGTACAGCGCGTACGCCGACGGGTTCTGGGAGGAGACGGACGTCGAGTGGCCCGCCTTCTCGCCCGTGCACTTCCGGTACAGCACCGTGCGCGACGACCTCAGCGTGGGCGCCGACCTGCGCGAGGCGCTCGACGGCATCGTCGTGGCGCCCGAGGGGGTCCTGCTCAAGGACGACGACGCCCTGCCGTACGCCACCTGCGAGCTCGGCGGCGGCATGCACGTCGCCTACCACCGGCGTCCCCTCGTGACGCCCGACGACGTGGCCGCGCTCGCGCTGGCCAAGATCGGCAGCGGATCCGTCTGGCAGGGGTACTACATGTACGCCGGCGGCACCCAGCGCGTCGGGCCGCACGGCACCGAGCAGGAGTCGCAGGCCACCGGGTACCCGAACGACGTGCCTACCCGCTCCTACGACTTCGCGGCTCCTGTCGGCGAGCACGGCCAGGTACGGCGGCACCACCACCTCCTGCGCCGTCAGCACCTGTGGCTCCAGACCGACGGCGCGGCGCTCGCCGCCATGACGACGACGGTGGGCGGCGGCAGCGAGGACCCGGCCGAGCTGCGCTGGTCGGTGCGGTCGGACGGACGGCGCGGCTACGTCTTCCTCACGACCTATCAGCCGGAGCGCCGGCCGCTGGACGCCCAGCCCGGCGTCCAGGTCGCCGTGGAGCTCGACGACGCGACCGTCGTCGTCGTCCCGACCCGGCCGGTGGACCTGCCGGCCGGGGTCTCGGTCGCGTGGCCGCTGCGCTACCGGCTCACGGACGGGCTGGTGCTGCGCAGCGCGACGGCGCAGGTGCTCACCCGGATCCGCTCCGGCGCGTCCGACGGCGGCGAGGTCGTCGTGCTGGTCGCGACCGACGGCGTGCCGGTGGAGCTGGTGCTCGACGGCGACGTCCTGGCGAGCGGTCCGGTGCGGGCGCGCACCGAGCCGCCCACCGAGCCGGGCGCGACGGTGCTCGACCTGGTCGGGGAGCCCGGCCCCGACGCCGTGGTCCGGCTGTCCGGCGTCGACGTCCTGGTGCTCGACGAGGCGACGGCAGACCGGCTCTACCGACTGGACGTCGCGGGGCGCGAGCGGCTGGTGCTCTCCGACGCGCCCGTGCAGGCTCTCGACGGCGCGCTCGTGGTGCACACCGACGCCGTGGACGCCACGGTGTCGATGCTGCCGGCGCCGTCGTCGCTCGTGGTGACCGACGGCGACGACGGCGCGTCCGTGGCGCCGGCCGGGGACGGCACCGACGCGGTGTGGCGCACGTGGAACCTGTCGGTGCCCGCCGCCGGGTGCCACCGCTTCGCGACCGACCTGCGTCCCCACGCCCCCGCGCCACCGGACCCGGCGCACGGCGGACCGGTGGGACGTCTCAGTGCGCCCACCGACTTCACCGGGGCTGCCCGTGTGCACCTGGACGTGCCCACCGACGTTCTCGACGGGGTGGACCGCGCGCTGCTGCGCGTGACGTGGACCGGCGACGTCGGCCGAGCCCTCGTCCGCCACGACGGCGTCGACGACGTCGTGAGCGACCACTTCTGGCACGGCCGCGTCTGGGACGTCGACCTCACCCCGTGGCGCGACGACGTCGCCCGGGACGGCGTGACCCTGGAGCTGCTGCCCTGGCGCGCCGCCACGGGGGTCTGGGTGGACCCGTCCGTGCGGGACGTGGCCGACGGGATCGCCGTGGCTTCGGTCGACGTCGTGCGCGTCGCCCGCGTCGTGCTGACCGCCGACGACCCGACGACGGAGGACGAGGCATGACCGACCCGCGGATGGTGACCGGAGGGGCGACCCCGGCGGGCGGCGCGACGGCGGAGGTGCCCGCGCACCTGCCGCGTCGGCTGGCGATCACGCTCTGGGACTTCTCCTGGTACGTGCGCACCGGGCCGGGCGAGCCGTTCGAGGACCTCGACGCGGCGTTCGCCCGCGCCGTCGACCTGGGGTACAACGCGGTACGGATCTGCGCGATGCCGTTCCTGCTGTTCCGTTCGGGTCTGGACACGACGGCGCTGCGGCTGGGGCCGCTCGGCGGCGGCTACGCCTCGCGGGTGCGCTGGTACGACGTGCGCGAGCCGACGACGATCGACGCCCGGGAGCACCTGCTGGCGCTGTTCCGCGGCGCGGACCGGCATGGCATGACCGTGATCGCGTCGTCGTGGGAGTACCAGCAGAGCCCGGCGTTCGCGGACGACCGGGCCTGGTACGACGCCCTGGACGCCGTCGACCCGCAGGAGCGGCTGACGGTGCTCGGCGAGGCGATGGCCGACCTGGTCGACCTGCTGGTCGCCGAAGGGCTGGACCACGTGCTCGCGTTCGTGGAGCCGCACAACGAGGTCCAGGCCGGGCACCTCACCGCCGGGCTGCCCGGCGTCGAGGATCCGGTGGTGGAGCTGCGCGACCGCCTCGAACGGGGGATCGCGGCGTTCTCGGCGCGGCACCCCGACGTGCTGTGCGGGCCGAACTACGCGGCCGTGCCCGTCACCGCCATGCGAGGGTTGCCACGCAACGCCCAGGTGCTGGGGGTGCACCCCTACGTGTACGGCGTGCTGGACGACCTGGTGCGCGAGTTCGCCCTGCGCGGCGACCCCGCCGACTTCCCGCAGGAACGGGCCGACTCCGAGCTCCTGCGTCCCGGCGCCCCGAGGCTCGACGAGTGGGCGCCGCCGTCGGACGAGGAGTGGAAGCGGCGTGCGTCGATCGTCGGGCACGCGGAGATCTACGTGCACGACTGGTGCGACCCGCAGGCCGTGGACCGATGGCTGTACGACCGGTACGGCGCGCACCGCATCGCCATGGCGGAGCGGCTGCGGGAGTGGATCGGTGTGGCCGCCGACCACGCCGCACGGCTCGGGATACCGCTGGTGCTGGGGGAGGGGTGGGTCGGCTACACCCCGCGCGACACCCGCTTCGAGGAGGGTCCCGTCGGGGCGCAGATCTGCCGGGACGCCGTGCGGCACGCCGCCGACGTCGGTGCCTGGGGCTCGGTGGTGTGCTCCAACGCCGCACCCCACCACGCCATGTGGGACGACGAGGACCTCCAGCGCGAGTGCAACGCCGTCCTGCGAGGCTGAGGGCGAGTGTCGGCTCCGGATGTCAGCCCACGACCCGGTAGCGCAGGTGGGTGACCGTGCCCCAGTCCTCGCTGGCGAGCTGGGCGAGCGTCAACGGTGGTCCGGCGCCGATCAGCGGCGTGCCCCGACCGAGCCACGTCGGTGACACGAACAGGTCGAGCTCGTCGACCTCGCCGGCCTCGACCAGGGAGCCGACCAGGGCGAGCGAGCCCCAGACCAGGAGGGTCCCTGAGCTGGTGGCGCGGTGCTCCCGGACGACGGCGTGCGCGTCGGCGACCACGCCGGCCGGGGGATGGTCGCCCCACGGTGCGATGCCGAGCGTCGAGGAGGCGACGATCTTCGGCACCGCGTTCACGCGGGCAGCGATCGGCTCGTCCGACGTCGGCCAGTAGCTGACGAACTGCCGGTAGGTGCGGCTCCCGAGCAGGACGGCGCGGGTGTCGTCGAGCAGGGTCGCGTTGTACGCCTGGCTCCGGGCGTCGGCCGCCTCGTCGACGCCGCGCATGACGTCGGCCTCGCCGTCCGGCCCTGCGGCGTACCCGTCCAGCGACACCCATTCCTGCACGACGACGCGCCCTGTGCTGTCCCGCGGCATCGCGTCCACCTCTCGTCCGACGGTGCTCCGGCCCAGCCAGCATGGCACGCGGTGCTCCATACGTCCCGGGATCTGCGCCGCCTCTCCTCGGCGGCGGGTGAACTGGGCATCGGCGCTGGTCAGGGCCACCCGTGGCACGGAAGACTTTCGTCCGTGCTCCTCGCGTCGCCCCCCGCCCTGGCCGATCCCGTGCTCTACGTCGGCGTCCTCGTCGGCCTGGCCCTCGGGTACGGGCTCGGGTACGCCGCGGCGCTCTGGCGTCGCGCTCGAACCGCCTACCTCGCCACCAAGGCCGGGCTCCCGGGGATGCGGCGAACCATGTGGGACCAGTGGTGGACGCTGGTCGCTCGCTGGTCTCTCGCGCTGGTGGTGGTTGGCGTGGTCGTGCTCGCGGTCTCGGACCGGGCCGCCGCCCCGGTCGGCGGCTGACCGACGTCCACGGGTCGACGCGGGCCCCGACCCGTCAGTACCCCTGCGGCGTCTCGACCGACTCCCAGTGCCACGGCTCCGGGAGCCGTCCGGCCGGTCCGGCCCAGTCCGGGTGCGTCCAGCCGAACTCCCCGGCGTGCTCCGTCATCCAGGCGAACCTCTCGCCGTCGAAACCGTCGGCGCCCATGCTGACGTCGACGGCGGTGCCCAGCCCGTGGTTCGAGCATCCTGGCGGCGCCGCCAACGGGTTGGGGTCCTCGGGGTTGAACACCTCGACCTGGTCGTCGTAGCTGCGGTAGGCGGAGTTGACGGTGAGGTGCTGGCCGAACCGGGCGGCGTAGGCGTCGTCGAGCGCGACGAGGCTGTCGAGGAGGTCCGCGCGGAGACGGTGCTGCGGGGCCCAGGGGATGGCGGCGAGGTCCTCGTCGGCGACCTTGCCGGCGGCGGGGTCCCAGCGCTGGTCGTCCTCGGGGCACGACACGGCGTCCTGCGCGGTCATCAGCGCGGTCGTCGAGGACCCGACGGCGTCGCGGCTCGTCGCCAGGGTGCTGGCGACGACCTCCAGGTCGTCGAGCGGCATCTCGGCCAGCAGGTCGGGCTCGGTCGACTCGAGGAGCTCTTGCACCGAGGAGACGGCGTCGCGCAGGCTGGCCCGCGCGGTCCCGGCGTCCTTGCCGTCGTCCGCGAGCGCATCGGTCACCGACAGGATCTCCGCGGCCCGGACCTGCGGAGCGTCGAGCGTCGCGCGGACCGCCTCGGCTTCCTCGGTCGCGTGGACCCGACGGGACGCGCGGACGGCGTCGACCGCCTCGTCGAGATCGTCGGCCGCGTCGACGGCGTCGCCGAGGCGCCGCTCGACCACGGGCGTGCCGAGCCGTGTCGTCTCGGCCTCGCCGATCTCGACGACGAGGGCGGTGCGGACGGCGTCGTCCGCGACGCGGTCGGCCGAGGCGTCGAGCTCGGTGCGGGCGGCGTCCAGCCGCAGCGCGAGCGCGGCGTCCTCGTCGTCCAGGGTGTGCACGACGCCGAACCCGGCGACCGCGATCGTGGCCAGCAGGGCGAGCGGGACGAGAACGCGCGCGACCCAGCGGGTCCCGGCCCGGCCCGGGCGCACGCGGACGTGCCGCAGCGCCTCGTCGACGGTGGTGGGCCGGGGCCTGACGACGGCCAGCAGCAGCCCGGCGAGCGCCGCGCCCAGGACGTACCAGGCGAGGTCGGTCACGCTGAAGGTCGTCCCGAGCACGTACCGTGCTGCGGGCACCTGCTCCAGGACCGCCGTCGGTACGTCCGTCAGGTGGGACGCCTCGACAGCCGTCGAGGCCAGGAGCCCGAGCGCGGCCGCCGTCGCGGAGGTCGCAGCGGGAAAGAGCAGCGCGACGAGCCACACGAGCAGGACGGCGTAGAGGGTGTCGCCGACGGGGCCGGCGACGCCCTCCGGCAGCAGCGCCCGCCCGCCGAGCCCGGCGGCCACGGTCACCAGCGCGAACGTGGCCGAGACGGCGCGGGGGACACGGGCGACGGGGCGAGGCACGGGTGAACCCTACCGACCGCGCGGATGCCGCCGTCGACGCCGGCACCTCACTCGGCCAGCCAGGCCTCGACCTGCGCGCCGTCGGGCATCCGGGCGTCGCCGATGACGTGCGGCACGACGCGCGAGTAGTAGTCGGTGACGGGACCGTCGGACTCGCGCACGAGGCAGCCGGCGGACACGCCCCCGATGACCCACGAGCCGAGCACCACGCGGTTGCCGTCGAGGTCGGGCAGCGGCACGTACTGCTGGTAGACGAGCGGCTGGTCGCCGTACGCGCCGCCGTTGACCTGCTCCAGCCCGGCGGCGTGGACGTGCACGTTGTCGCCCTCGCGGCCCCACAGGGGCTTGGCCACCCACTCGGTCAGGCCGCGCGGGTCACCGAGGTAGGCGGGCAGCAGGTTCGGGTGGCCGGGGAACAGTTCCCACAGCACGGGCAGGATCGCCTTGGTGGACAGCAGCACCTTCCAGGCGGGCTCCAGCCACTGCACGGGCTGCTGCTCCGCGCCCGACAGCACGTGCGCGCCGAACGGTTCGTGCAGCATGTCCTCCCACGGGTACAGCTTGAACGCTGCGCGCACGGGCAGGTCGAAGTCGTCGACGAAGCGTCCGCCCGTGACGTCCGTGGTCCAGCCGAGCGAGTCGATCGGGTGACCGTACGTGCGCACGCCCGCCAGGGCGGCCGTGTCGCGCAGGTAGGTGACGGTCATCTCCTCCTCGCCGGAGTCGTCGACCGTCGAGTGCAGGAAGTGCACGCCGTCGGCGTAGCGGCCGGCGGCCAGCGCGTCCGACCACCACCGGACCAGCCGGTCGTGCACGGAGTTCCACTGGTCACGGTAGGGGAAGACGTCCTCCAGCCACTGCCACTGGGCGACCGCCGTCTCGACGAGACCCGTGGGTGTGTCGCCGTTGATCTCCAGCATCTTCGCCGGTCCGACGCCGTCGTAGACGAGGTCGAACCGGGCGTAGACGGACGGGTCGTCGCGGTCCAGCGACGCCTTGGCCAGCGCGATCGACCCGCTCGGCAGGCGCAGGTCGGCGTCCGAGTAGCGACGCACCATCTCCCTGGCCGCCTCGAGGCACATGCCGTACAGCTCGTCGGTGGCGGCCTCGAGGCGCTCCACCTCGGTCATCGAGAACTCGTACCAGGCGGACTCGTTCCAGTACGGCACCTCGTGGGGGGCGCCGGCGGGGGAGTCGTCCGGCCGGTCCACCGGGGTCATGGGAAAGACGAGTCCCTGGGACTCGACCTTCTCGCGCCAGCCGAGCCGCGGGGTGATGGAGTGACGACGCATCAGGCGATGGAGGCGACCACGACGAGGGCGACGGCCACGATGACGCCGGCGCTCACACCGGCGAGCGGCACGACCGCACCGGGCACGGTGACCTCTTCGCCGAGGGTCCCCGGCGTGACGGCGTCGACCAGACGCCAGGCGAGCGCCTGCAGCAGCACCCCGACCAGGCTGAACGCGATGGTCCAGGCGAGCGCGATGCCGAAGGCGGAGTCGGCGTTGGTCCAGATCGCGGTGAAGATGATCAACCCCTGGGCGATCATCCAGGTCGCGGACACGAGCGCGGCCGAGTGCGAGGTGTGCAGGTGCTCGCCCAGCTTGCCCGGGGTGAGGAAGTCCAGCACCTTCCAGGACGCGATGAGCACGATCGTGCCGACGACGCAGTATGCGGCGCCGTAGGACAGGGCGGAGAGCAGGTCGATCACGTCGAGCCTTTCGGTCGTGGAGCGGGACGGTGTCAGGAGGAGGACTTGCCGCTGCCGCCGAAGCCACCGCGCGAGACGGTGCCCCCGTCGGCGGAGACGCCGCCCTTCGAGGTGGATCCGCGCAGCGTGGTCGAGTCGTAGGTGCCGCTGGTGGTCACGTAGGACGAGCCGACGGCGGGCGCGCGGGAGCCCGCGCGGACGTAGTACCAGTAGCTGCCGCCGCCGCTGCTGCCGCCGTGGTAGTCGGCGTCGTCGTCGTCGCAGAAGTCGTCGTCGACGCGCAGCTCGGTCGCGGGGTCGACGCAGATCGCCTGGTTGTCGGGTGCGGGGGAGCATCCGGTCAGGGCGGCGGCGACGACGGTCGTCAGCCCGAGGGCGACGGACCGGCTGCGCATCCGACGGATGGACGAGGTCACAGGGCTTCCTCCAGGGAGGTCGGGGCGGGACGGCGACCGCGCAGGAGCGGGATACCGAGCAGGATCGACAGGGCGACCACGAGCAGCGAGACACCGCTGAGGTCGACGACGGAGACGGCCAGGACCCCGGCGAACACGACGGCGGCGAATCCGGGGACGACGACGCGCCACAGCGGGCGGGCCGCGCGGCCGTCGGCCCAGGGGTACCGCAGGGTCGCGACGGCGGTGATCAGGTAGTAGCCGGAGACCAGGACCGCGGTGGCGGCCACGGAGTCGTACAGGACGTCCTCCGACAGGCACACGAGCAGGATGTACAGGCCCACGGACGCTCCCGTGAAGACCCAGGTCGCCGTCGAGGGCGTGCCGTGGCGCGAGACGTCGGCCAGGCGGGGCGATCCGACGCCGTCGCGCCCCATCGCCAGCATGGTGCGCGTCGTCGGGAGCACGGTGGTCTGCGCCGACGCCAGGCCGGAGACGAGGACGGCGGCCAGCAGGACGTTGCCGCCGGTGGTGCCCATGAGGTCGCCGGCGAGCACCACGAAGAAGTCGTCGTCGGCGACGTCGGCGAGCCTCTCGGTGCCCGCCCAGGTGACGGCAGCCCAGGTGACGACGACGTAGAGCACGACGAGCACGGCGTTGGCGGCGAGCGCCGCGAAGCCTGGCGTCTCGCGGGGGTCGTCGGACTCCTCGTTGGTGGAGAACGACGAGTCCCAGCCCCAGTAGAGGAAGACGGCAGCGAGGAACGCGGCGCTCCACCCGGTGACCCCGCCGACTCCGGTGGCCGCCACGGTGGGCCAGGTGATCTGCTCGGCCTCGGCGAGCGCCTTGACGGCGAACCACACCAGGGCGACGAGCTCGACGCCCACCAGGACGGCCTGCAGACGTGCGGCGAGCTGGATGCCGCGGTAGGCGAGCCACGCCATGACGACGATGCCCGCGGAGCCGACGACGGCGCGAGCGACGGTCGAGCCGACGAGGTCGTCGGCGCCCAGCAGGACGAAGGCGTAGTCGGCGGCCACGAGCGCCAGGTTGGCCATGACGAGCAGGCAGGCGGCGATGGTCAACCAGCCGGACAGGGCGCCCGTGCGCGGCCCGATGGCCCGCAGCGCCCACGAGTAGGAGGTGCCGCAGTCGGGCTGGACGCGGTTGAGCTCGCGGAAGCAGAGCGCGACGGCCACGACAGGGACGGCGGAGAACAGCAGCGCGGTCGGCGCCGCCGTCCCGACGGCGGCCGCGAGCACGCCCACCGTCACGGCGAGGGAGTAGGCGGGCGCTGTCGAGGCGATGCCGAACACCGACGAGTCGAAGCGGGAGACGACGCCGGTGCGCAGACGCCGGGCCGGGGTCCCGGCGGGGGCGGTGGTGGTCACCGGCTCGGCTCCGCCGCAGGTGCGTCCACCGGTTCTGACGCAGCGGTGGACGCCGTGGCGGACACCGCGGGGTCGGCCACGGGGACCGGGACGCCCAGCTTCTCGCAGACCCGGACGAGCATCTCGTGCACGTCGTCGACGTCGTCCTTGAGCTCTTCCTGCTCCTCGTGCGAGAACAGGTGCGGGTCCTGCACGAGGCGTGCCGCCAGGCGTGCGGTCGCGAGCGCCACGAGCGCGACGCTGGAGACCATGAGCCACATGCCCACGGTGCGACCCAGGGCGCTCGCGGGGGAGATGTCGCCGTACCCGGTGGTGGTGGCGGTGGTCACCGCCCAGTACAGGCCTTCGACGTAGTCGGTGTGCTCCAGCAGGGCGAACATCCCGGCGCACACGGCGACGTTCACGACGATGGCCGTCACGACCCGGCGCCCTGAGGCGCACAGCCATGACACGGCGCTGGTGAACCACTGCATCCGCTGTTGCCCTTCTCGACCCCGATCGTCACCAGCGGGACATTCCGGACCGGCGCGCAGGCAGCATAGGGGTGCCGGGCCGAAGGTGTCGAACCTCGCTCACGGAGCGGATGGCGACGGTGTCAGGAGGGCCCGACGTCGTCCGCGCTCGCTGCGTCCGGCCCGGGTTCCCCGCCGCGGGCGCGCGACCCGCGCAGGGAGCGGCGGTCGTCGTTGGCGAACGCGTAGTAGTAGCCGATGAGCAGGCCGCCGCCCACGAAGTTGCCCAGCAGCACGATCGCGACGTTGCCGAGCGCCAGGGGGACGTCGAGGCCGTGGCTGAGGCCGACGATCGTGAAGAGCGCCGTGTTGGCGACGGAGTGCTCCAGCCCGTCGAAGGCGAAGACGAACACGCTCGCCACCATGACGACCACCTTGGTGAGGTCGTCCTTGATGAGGCCGTTGTAGACCAGCAGCATCGCCAGGTTGATCATGACGTTGCACAGCACCGCGCGGACGAACAGGTCCGACCAGCCGGCGAGGCCGTCGGACACGTAGGCGAGCTTGTGGTCGACGGAGAGCTGCATCTGCTCGCCCACGGCGCCGTCGCCGAGGCTGGAGGCGAGCACGGCCAGCGCGATGACGAGACCTCCGAGCGCGTTGCCGAGATAGCACAGCCCCAGGACCCGCAGACCGCGCAGGCGCGTGATCCGGCGGTGGTACCGCCCGATCGACACGATCATCATGTTGGACGTCAGCAGCTCGGACTTGCTGTAGTAGATGAAGACGAGCGCGAAGCCGAAGACCACTGCGCCGATCATCGTGCCGATGCCGGCCAGGGCGCCGTCGTCGATGCTCGCGAACGCCGCGACCACCGAGTAGTTGGTGATGTACATGATCCCGATGACGGTCCCGGCCATGGCCGCACGCATGAGGAAGACGTGGGCGAGACCGCCGCTCATCGTGGACTTCGTCTCGAGGGCGTCCAGCACCGTCGAGATGAAGTGCTTGCCAGGGAAGAGCCGGCCCTGATCGGTCATGGCTCATACGTTCGCACGTGACGAGCGTCGCTGCTTCCCCCACCGGTGGCCCGTAGACTGGCAGGCGGTCCCCGTTCACCCTGTCGAAGGACACCCCTGCCTTGATCACCGCCCACGGCGTCGAGCTGCGCATCGGCGCCCGCGTCCTGCTCCACGAGGCCACGTTCCGCGTGGCCTCCGGCGACCGCATCGGCCTGGTCGGCCGCAACGGCGCCGGCAAGACCACGCTGACCAAGACCCTCGCCGGGGAGACCTTGCCGACCGGCGGCAAGATCACGCGCGGCAACGAGATCGGCTACCTGCCGCAGGACCCGCGCACCGGCGACCTCGACACCCTCGCCCGCGACCGCGTGCTGTCGGCTCGCGGGCTCGACCACGTCGTGGCCCAGATGCGCGAGGCCGAGAAGAACATGGCCAGCGAGGATCCGGCCGTCCAGGCCGCCGCGATGGAGCGGTACCCGAAGCTGGAGACCCGGTTCCTCGCCGCAGGCGGCTACGCCGCCGAGTCCGAGGCCGCCATCATCACGACCAACCTCGGCCTCGACGAGCGCGTGCTCGGCCAGCCGCTCGGCACGCTCTCGGGCGGCCAGCGTCGTCGCATCGAGCTCGCGCGCATCCTGTTCTCCGGCGTGCAGACCCTGCTGCTGGACGAGCCCACGAACCACCTCGACGCGGACTCCATCGCCTGGCTGCGGGACTACCTGCGGGCCTACGAGGGCGGCTTCATCGTGATCTCCCACGACGTCGACCTGTTGCGCGCCACGGTGAACAAGGTGTTCCACCTGGACGCCAACCGCGGCGAGCTCGACCAGTACAACCTCGGCTGGGACGCCTACCTCGAGCAGCGCGAGCAGGACGAGCGCCGCCGTCGTCGCGAGCGCGCCAACGCCGAGAAGAAGGCCGGGGCCCTGCTCGCCCAGGCGGAGAAGATGCGGGCCAAGGCCACCAAGGCGACCGCCGCGCAGAACATGATGAAGCGTGCCGAGCGGATGCTCTCCGGCGTCGAGGGGGAGCGGCGCAGCGACAAGGTCGCCGCCCTGCGGTTCCCGAAGCCCGCGCCCTGCGGGAAGACCCCCATCACGGCGAGCCAGCTGTCCAAGAGCTACGGGTCGCAGGAGGTCTTCGCGGGCGTCGACCTCGCGATCGACCGCGGCTCGCGCGTCGTGATCCTCGGCCTCAACGGCGCGGGCAAGACGACGCTGCTGCGGATCCTCGGCGGCGTCGAGGAGCCCGACACGGGCGAGGTCGTCCCGGGGCACGGGCTGAAGATCGGCTACTACGCCCAGGAGCACGACACCCTCGACATGTCCGTGACGGTGCTGGAGAACCTGCGCCACGCGGCGCCGGACCTCACCGACACCCAGGTGCGCTCGGTGCTCGGGTCGTTCCTCTTCAGCGGGGACGACGCCGACAAGCCCACCCATGTGCTCTCCGGCGGCGAGAAGACCCGCCTGGCGCTGGCGACCCTGGTGGTGTCGAGCGCCAACGTGCTGCTGCTCGACGAGCCGACGAACAACCTGGACCCGGCGTCGCGCGCCGAGATCCTCGGTGCGCTGGACACCTACGAGGGTGCCGTCGTCATGGTCACCCACGACGACGGCGCGGTCGAGGCGCTGCACCCCGAGCGGGTGCTCCTGCTGCCTGACGGCGACGAGGACCTCTGGTCGGACGACTACGCGGAGCTCGTCTCCCTCGCCTGACGGCGCGCCCGGCCGGTTCGGTCAGGACGGGGACGAGGCCGCGTCCACCAGGGCGTCCTCGAACTCCTCGTCCTCGCGGCGTCGACGGGCCCGTTCGGGGCGCGAGCCGCCGTGCGGGTCCTCGGCGGCGATGAGCTGGCCGGCCGTCACCGTGGCTGCCCGCGTCTCGCGGCGCCACAGGGCGACGAAGCCGCCCACCGCGCCGAGGGCGAAGATCGCCCACTGGAACGTGTAGCTCAGGTGCGAGCCGGGGTCGGTGTCCGGGCGTGGCAGCGGGGCGGGCATCACCGCGACGGCGGGTTCCTCGCTCCGGAGCTGGCCGTACGCGCCGACGGTGGCGCCCGCGGCCCAGCCGGCGCCGTCGGCGCCGGCGGCGAGCACCTGGTCGGTGTTGACGGCCGCGACCGTCGACTGGTTCGCGTCGTGGTCCGACGCCGGCTCGTCGGCCCGCAGGGTCACCGTGACGGCGACCTCGCCGGTCGGGGGGTCCGGCACGGACGCGGGTTCGCTGGCGTCCTGGCCCAGGGGCACGAACCCGCGGTCGACGATCAGCACGACGGGCTCGCCGCCGAGCTCGGTGCGCAGCGGCACGAGCAGGTGGAAGCCGGGCGTGGAGTTCACCGGGCGGTTGCGCAGCAGCACCGTGTCGGCGGGCACGTACTCGCCGACGACGACGGCGGGTCGCCACACGTCGTCGGTGGCGAGCACGTCACCGGGAGCGTCGAGGAAGTCTGACAGCGGGGCCGGGTCGGCGGTGTAGTTCGCCTCGACGAGGGCGATCTGCGCCTGGCGGTCGGTGTAGCGGTGCCACTGCCAGAACGCCGCGAGGACGCAGAGCGCGGAGAGCAGCACCGCGGCCAGACCGAGCGTGACCCACTGCCTGCGGGTCCGTCTCACGCGCGCTCCAGGTCGTCGACGGGCACGGTCTGCTTCCAGAAGCCGCGTGCGCCGAGGAACGTCTCCAGGTGCTCGCGGTGCTCGTCGCAGGCCAGCCAGACCTTGCGGCGCTCCGGTGTGTGCAGCTTGGGGTTGTTCCAGAGCAGGCCCCAGCGGGCCTCGCTGCGGCAGCCCTTGGACGAGCACACCAGGGTGCCGGCGTCCACGGGATCGGCTCCCAGACCGAGCAGGTCCATCAGACGTCGTCCCCCTTCGTGTCGTCACCGTTCGTGTCGTCGCCCTGCGGGGCGACGGTGGTGTCGTCATGCTCGACGACGCGGTGCGCGGGCGCGGGCGACGGCGGGCCGGGCTCCAGCGCGCGGGGCGCCACGGGCAGGACGGCCAGGGTCTCGCGCGAGGTCCGGTCACGGCCGGCGTTGGCGAAGATGACTGCGGTGTAGGGCAGCACGATCGCTCCGGCGATGCACACCCACAGGACCCAGCCCCGGGCGAACAGCGCGGCGACGAGGATCAGGACGACGCGCGTGCCCATCTGCAGCAGATAGGCGCGCAGGCGCCGCCACTGGTCCTCGGCGAGGTTCGCCGGGACGCTCGAGATCGAGTGCACCTGCGGGTCGGACGAGCTCACCTCGCCAGTCTACGGCCGCTCGGAGGGGCCACGGTCTTTGGAGGATTCCGACAATCGTTCCGGAAGACCTGTGGCGGCGACGCAGCGCGATGGGGCAGTGCTGCCGGGGTACGGTCGCTCCGGCGCACCGGACGTGCGTCCGGGCAGGACGCCCGTCGTCGAGAGGAACATCCCGTGACAGTGCAGGAAGCAACCGGTGGTCGCGTCGTCGTCGTGACCGGGGCGGCCCGGGGTATCGGCCGGTCGATCGCCGAGCGGTTCGTCGCGGCCGGTGACACCGTGGCCACGATCTACCGCGGTGGTGACCTGCCCGACGGCGTGCACGGCTTCGTGGCCGACGTCACGGACTCGGCGGCCGTGGACGCCGCCTTCACCGAGATCGAGCAGCAGCTCGGCGCGGTGGCGGTGCTGGTGGCGAACGCCGGCGTCACCCGCGACCAGCTCCTCATGCGCATGAGCGACGAGGAGTTCGAGCAGGTCGTCGACGTGAACCTCACCGGCACCTTCCGCTGCGTGCGTCGCGCGTCCAAGGGCATGATCCGTGCGCGGTCCGGACGCATCGTCCTCATCGGCTCCGTCGTCGGTCTGTACGGCGGCCCCGGCCAGGTCAACTACTCGTCGACGAAGGCCGCCCTGGTGGGCATGGCCCGCTCGATCACGCGCGAGCTCGGCGGACGCGGGATCACCGCCAACGTGGTCGCGCCCGGCTTCGTCGAGACGGACATGACCGCGGCGCTGCCCGAGGAGACCCAGCAGCGCTACCGTGCGTCGATCCCCGCCGGCCGGTTCGCCACGGCCGAGGAGATCGCCGGCGTCGTGGAGTTCCTCGCCTCGGACGCCGCGGCGTACGTCTCCGGCGCCGTGGTGCCGGTCGACGGCGGTCTTGGCATGGGTCACTGAACTGTCCAACGGGCGCAGTGCCCGATACGCTCCAACCAGAACTTCACTGAAAGGTCACCATGGCTCTGCTCGACGGCAAGAAGCTGCTCATCACGGGCGTCCTGACGGACAGCTCCATCGCATTCCACGCGGCGCGGCTCGCCCAGGAGGAGGGCGCCGAGGTCGTCCTGACGTCCTTCGGCCGCCAGATGAAGCTCACGCAGGCGTTCGCGAAGCGGCTGCCCGTCGCGGCCCCCGTCGTCCAGCTCGACGTCACGAGCGAGGACGACCTGACCTCCCTCGCCGACCAGGTGCGCGAGCACACGGACCGCCTCGACGGCGTCGTGCACTCGATCGGATTCGCCCCGCAGAGCGTCATGGGCGGAAACTTCCTGTCGGCCGGCTGGGACGACGTCGCCACCGCGATCCAGATCTCGACCTTCTCCTACAAGTCGCTCATCACCGCGGCCAAGCCGCTGATGAGCGACGGCGGTGCCTACGTCGGCCTCACGTTCGACGCCGGTTTCGCGTGGCCCGTCTACGACTGGATGGGTGTCGCCAAGGCCGGCCTGGAGTCCGCGAACCGGTACCTGGCCCGCGACCTCGGCCCGGACGGCATCCGCGCCAACCTCGTCTCGGCGGGGCCCATCCGCACCACGGCGGCGAAGTCGATCCCCGGGTTCGCGACGATGGAGGACAACTGGCCGACGCGGGCACCGCTCGGCTGGGACCAGACCACCGCGGAACCGGCCGCCCGCGCCGTCGTCGCGCTGCTGTCCGACTGGTTCCCCGCGACGACCGGCGAGATCGTGCACGTCGACGGCGGCGTGCACGCCATGGGGCAGTGAGCATCCGCCCATGAAGCAGCCGAAGCACGGGGACGACGCCTCCATCCCGGGGCGTCGTCTCGTGCTGCTCCGGCACGCCAAGGCCGAGCCCGCCTCGGGCTCGATCCCGGACTTCGACCGGCCCCTGGCGCTGAACGGACGACGCCAGGCGGGCCGGGTCGGCATGGCGCTGACGGCGGCGGGTCTCGTGCCTGAGCTGGTGCTGCTCTCGCCGGCGCTGCGCACCCGGCAGACCTGGGACCTCGCCCGCGGGCACCTCGGCGGGCATCCGAAGGTCCCGGCCGAGCTCCACGACGAGCTCTACGCAGCCAGTGTCGACGACGTCCTCGACCTCGTGCGAAGGATCGACCCGAAGATCAAGACGCTGCTCGTCATCGGGCACGAGCCCACGATGGCGGCCACCGCGGCCCACGTGGCCGACAAGGACTCCGACGACGCCGCGCTCGCGCAGGTACGGGTCGGCGTCCCCACGGCGACCTTCTCGGTGCTCTCGGCGACCAAGCAGCCCTGGGAGGACTGGGGCAAGAGGTCGGCGAGCCTGGTGCGGGTCGGCCGCCCGAGCTGACCGCTCGACCGACCGGACCCGCCCCCGCTCAGGCGGTGCGGCCGTCGACCTCGTCGAGGATCCGCAGCACGTCGTCGAGCCGCGGCCCGTCGATGCTGTACGGCGCCTGCTCGCGCACGAGCGGCTTGGCCGCGAACGCGATGCCCACGCCGGCCGCGCCGATCATGTCCAGGTCGTTGGCGCCGTCGCCGACGGCGACCGTGGCGGCCATCGGCAGGTCGAGCTCGGCCGCCCACTCGCGCAGCGTCGTCTCCTTGTAGGCCCTGTCCACGACCGGGCCGACGGTGCGTCCGGTGAGGACGCCGTCGACGGACTCCAGGCGGTTGGCCCGCCACCGGGTGATGCCGTGCTCCGCGGCCAGCGGCTCGAGGATCTCCGCGAACCCGCCCGAGACCAGACCGAACTCCCAACCGCGCCGGTGCACCTCGGCGACCAGCTCGGCGGCACCCGGGGTGAGGACGACGGCGTCGCGCACGGCGTCGAGCGCCGACACCGGGACGCCGGCCAGGGTCGCGACACGCTCGCGCAGCGAGGCGGCGAAGTCGAGCTCGCCGCGCATCGCCCGCTCGGTGACCGCGGCGACCTCGTCGCGGGTGCCGGCGTGCTCCGCGATGAGCTCGATGACCTCCTGGGTGAGGAACGTCGAGTCGACGTCCGTGACGACGAGCCGGCGCGCAGGCGGCAGGCCGGACGGATCGGACGACGACGCGGGTGCGGGGGCAGCGGGGGCGCTGTCAGGCAACGTGGGTACCCTTCGGGACGACGGTGATCCCCGAGTCGGTGACGGTGAACCCGCGCGCCCGGTCCTCCTCGTGATCGACGCCGATCCGGGCACGCTCGTCCACCACCACGAACTTGTCGAGGATGGCGCGATGGACCTGGGCGTGCCGGTGCACCTGGACGTCGTCCATCACCACGGAGTCGGTGACCGTCGCCCAGGAGTGCAGGTGCACGCCCGGGGACAGGATGGACCCCGCGACGGTCGCCCCCGAGATGAGGACACCAGGTGAGACGATCGAGTCTGCGGCGTGGCCGAGGCGGCCCGGGCCCGCGTGCACGAACTTCGCCGGCGGCAGGCCGGTGTAGCCGGTGAGCAGCGGCCAGTCGGAGTTGTACAGGTTGAAGACCGGCTGGACCGCGATGAGGTCCTTGTTCGCGTCGAAGTAGGCGTCGATGGTGCCGACGTCGCGCCAGTAGTCGCGGTCGCGGTCGGTGGACCCGGGCACGTCGTTGCGGATGAAGTCGTAGACGCCGGCCGTCCCGTCGGCCACGAAGGCCGGGATGATGTCGCCGCCCATGTCGTGGCGGGAGTCGGGGTCGCCGGCGTCCTTGGTGACGGCCTCGACGAGAGCGTCCGCGTCGAACACGTAGTTGCCCATCGAGGCCAGGACCTCGCGCGGGGAGTCCGGCAGGCCGACCGGGTTGACGGGCTTCTCGAGGAACTCGCGGATCTTGGTGGGGTCGTCCGGTTCGACGTCGATGACGCCGAACTGGTCGGCCAGGGAGATCGGCTGGCGGATCGCGGCGACGGTGGCCCGGGCGCCGGACTCGACGTGCGCCTCGACCATCTGGGAGAAGTCCATGCGGTAGACGTGGTCGGCCCCGACCACGACGACGATGTCGGGGCGTTCGTCGTCGATGATATTCAGGCACTGGTAGATGGCGTCCGCCGAGCCGAGGTACCAGTGCTTGCCGACGCGCTGCTGCGCGGGCACCGAGGACACGAAGTTGCCGAGCAGCGACGACATGCGCCACGTCTTGGAGATGTGGCGGTCCAGGGAGTGCGACTTGTACTGCGTCAGCACGATGACGTGCAGGTAGTGGGAGTTGATGACGTTCGACAGGGCGAAGTCGACCAGCCGGTAGATGCCCCCGAAGGGAACGGCCGGTTTGGCCCGCTGCGCGGTGAGCGGCATGAGCCGTTTGCCCTCGCCGCCCGCGAGGACGATGGCCAGGACCCGGGGATGTGACGACGCCATGGGTCGACCCTAGGACCTCGGCGGTCCGAATGCCGCACGACGCGACGAAAAGGACGCTACGTTGACCTGCGTGAGCACCCTGCCCAGGATCGACCTGCTGACCCGCGAGTACCCCCCGCACGTCTACGGAGGTGCCGGCGTGCACGTCGCCGAGCTCGCCGCCGTGCTGCGGCCGCACGCCGACGTCCGTGTGCGCTGCTTCGACGGACCCCGCCCCGACCTCGACGGCGTGACCGGCTACGACGACCCCGCGAACCTCGCCGGCGCCAACGCCGCGCTGCGGACGCTCGGGACGGACCTGGCCATGGCCGCCGACACCGAGGGCGCCGACGTCGTGCACTCCCACACCTGGTACGCGAACATGGCCGGCCACCTGGGCGGGCTCCTGCACGGCGTGCCGCACGTCGTGACCGCGCACTCCCTGGAGCCGTTGCGGCCCTGGAAGGCCGAGCAGCTCGGCGGTGGGTACGCCGTGTCGAGCTGGGCGGAGCGGACCGCCTACCTCGGAGCGGCCGGCGTGATCGCCGTCTCGGCGGGGATGCGGGCCGACATCCTGCGCTGCTACCCCGAGCTGGACCCCGGCCGGGTGCACGTGGTGCACAACGGCATCGACCTGGACGGCTGGGTGCGTCCCGACGCCGACGACGTGGCGCGCCTCGCCACGGCGCGCGGCATCGACGTGCACCGCCCGGCCGTCGTCTTCGTCGGGCGGATCACCCGGCAGAAGGGCCTGCCGCACTTCCTGCGGGCGGCGGCGCTCCTGCCGCCCGAGGTCCAGGTGGTGCTCTGCGCCGGCGCGCCCGACACCCCCGAGATCATGGCCGAGGTGCGCGGGCTGGTCGAGGACCTGCGCGCGGCCCGCGGCGGTGGCGCCGAGGCCGGTGTCGTCTGGATCGAGGAGATGCTGCCGCGCCCGGAGCTCTGCGCCGTCCTCGCGGCCTCCACCGTGTTCGTCTGCCCGTCGGTGTACGAGCCGCTGGGCATCGTCAACCTCGAGGCGATGGCCGTCGGGCTGCCTGTCGTGGCGTCCGCGACGGGCGGCATCCCCGAGGTGGTCGACGACGGCGTCACGGGACGCCTGGTGCCGATCGAGCAGTCGGACGACGGCACGGGCACGCCGCTCGACCCCGAGCGCTACGAGCGCGACCTCGCCGAGGCTCTCACCGCCGTCGTCGGTGACGCCGGACGGGCGTCGCAGATGGGGGCCGCGGGACGCCGTCGCGCGGCCGACCATTTCGCCTGGTCGGCGATCGCCGAGCGCACGATGGACGTGTACCGGGCCGTGCTCGGTTCCTGAGCCCGGGCGTCTCGTCAGTCCGCCGCCCGCCGCGACGACCGGGCGGCCGCGACCAGGTCTCGGGCCCGGGCGTCGGGCAGATAGCAGCGCACCAGGGCCAGTCCGACGAGCGGCAGCGTCGCCGGCTCGGGGACGACCAGGCTCAACGGGACGTCGCGCGGCTGGAACTTCTGCTTGAAGCGGTGCAGGGACGTGAAGCCGTACAGCGGCTCGAGCGCGGAGGAGAGCTGGTCGAGGACGGCGCCGAGGCCACCGGCGGAGGTGTCGTCCCCGTGCGCGAGCGGGCTGCCCGACAGGGAGGCCGTCCGGGCGCCCTCGTCGCGGAACGTCGTGAGCGCCGACGCGATGAGCAGCTCCATCGTGTACCGGAACGAGTCCGGTGCCCGGCGCATCACGTCCAGGGTCCACCCGGTCACGGCACCCCCTGGTGCGTGCACGGGCAACCAGCTCGTCACGCCGTGGACGCGACCGCCGTCGTCGACGGCGAGCCCCACCCGCACCGCCGGGTCGAGCGCCTCGCGCACGCCGCCGAGGGTGAACGCCATCTCCGGGAGGTCGCTGTCGCCGAGCCACGCCTCGGAGATGGCGCGCACCTGGTCGAGCACCTCCGGGGGCTCGTCGGCGAGCGTGACCAGGCGGTGGCTCACACCCTGCTTGGCGGCCTGGTTGAGCGCGGTGCGCACGTCCTGCCACTTCTTGCCCCGGAACTCCAGGTCCGGCAGGTCCACGACCGCCTCCTGCGCGACGGTCACCACCGTCCAGCCGCGGTCCGCGGCGAGGTGTGCGACCTCGGGACCGCAGGAGAAGAAGCAGGATCCGAGGCCGGCGTCGCGCGCCGCCTCGACGAACGCGTCGACGAGCTCGGCCCGTCCGTCCGGCCCGTCGCCCACCGGGTCGGTGAGGGCGACCGCCACCCCGGCGTGCACCTGGTGGGCGACGAACCCGGCGGGCTCGCCGGGTGCCCAGCGTTCGTTGCCCGTCCAGGTGGTCATCCAGGAGAGCCGCTGCTCGGTGCCGAACTGCCGCAGGGCCGCCCGGGCGTCCTCGACGTCGATCCCTGCCTCCGTGACGAGCCGGGCGCGCCGACGGTTGCGGAACGCGGAGCGCCGCGCGATCAGGAGCACCAGCGCGCCGCCGTCGAGCAGGAGCATGAGGAGAAGCAGGGGCAGGTCCTGACGGTCGACGAACGCCGCCGCCACCGCCAGGAGGAGCTCGAGCAGCACGGACAGCACGGTCAGGACGACGGCGACGCGCCACCACGAACGACGACCCCGCAGCAGCCCGACGGCGAGCACCAGGTCGATCGTGACGGACACCAGCCCCGAGGGCCAGCTCTCGCCGCCGAGCGTCCCCAGCGGCCCACCGCTCCGGGAGGCGAACGCGCCGAGCACCACGAGCAGCGCCGAGATGGCGAACCAGCCGGACGCGTTGACCCGGGCGCGCTGCACGCGCCCCACGGTGGTGCGACGGTCGTAGCGCGCCCCGAGCAGGGGGCGCGCGATGACCAGGCCGGCCAGCCAGCCCACGACGTGCTCGACGTCGGCGATCCCGCCCCACACGAGGAGCGCGCCGAGCACGTACACCGTGAGCAGGGCCGAGGCGCGGAACCGCCATGGCTGGGTGAGGCTCAGCACCGCCACGGTGGTCGCCCCGACGACGCCGGCGCTGAAGCCCACGTCGAGCTCGCCGGCGGTGCGCACGGCCCAGTCCCAGCCGGTCCGGGAGAGGAGCGCCAGCACGCCTGCGGTCGCCACCACGCCGGTGAGCTGGGTGGCGACCGCCGCGATCGCCGCGCGCCGCGTCCCGATCCGCGTCTCCGCCCAGCCGACGAGCAGCAGGAACACCCCGGCCACGGGCAGGTACTCGGCGGGGATCATCGCGAAGAAGGAACCGGTGACCGGCGTCCACCAGCGGCCCTCGGCGAAGGCGGGGGCGCCGAACGCCACGTCGTCGAACCAGCGGTGATCCTCGAACGGTGACCACAGCGCTCCGGTGACGATGCCGAGCACCAGCATCAGGCCGACGACGCTCAGCGTGAAGGGCACCCGTCGCACGATCCGTCCCGGCCGGGACGTCCTGGGGGCCTCGTGCTCGGGAACGCTCGCGGGTGCCGGCCCGGGGCCTTCGCCCGCGACGCGGGATGCCGTCATGGACGCCTCCGGGGACGACGGGTCGATTCCCCGTCAAGGTAGCCGCGTCGTCCGCGCCGCGCTCGTCGAGCAGCCGCGCACTCCCGTCGGCGTCCTGCTGTCGACGCGGACCGTTCGGCGGTCGTTCCGCCGCGGTTCACGCCGTCGTCGCCGCTGGCCGACAGGCTGATCGCGCAGGTACCCGACCCCAGGAGGACCCCGTGACCCTGCCCATCCTCAGCCCGCGCCGCAGCCGTCGTGCTGCCGGTGCCGCCGCCGTGCTCGCCGTCGCTCTCGGTGTCGCCACCGCGTCCGTCGCCGAGGCGGAGACACCGACGACGCCGGAACGTCTCGTCCTCGTGCCCTCCGCGGACCCGTCCACGTCCCAGACCGTCACGTGGCGCACGCCCGGCGAGACCGGCGCCGTCGTCCAGCACGTCCCGCCCGCAGGGGGTGCGGTCGTCACCACGCCCGGTTCCGGCACGGGACAGGCAGGGGCCGGGACGTACCACCGTGCCGACCTCGTGGACCTCCTGCCCGGGACCGACTACCGCTACCGCGTCGGGGACGGCAGCACGTGGAGCGACTGGGCCGAGTTCACCACCGCGAGCGGGTCGGCCGAGCCGTTCCGGTTCCTGTACTTCGGTGACGTGCAGAACGACATCACCGCCGGCGCGGCGCCCGTGGTGCGGGCCGCCTACGACGCGGTGCCCGACGCCGCGCTCGCGGTGCACGCGGGCGACCTCGTCAACGACGCCGAGTCCGACGCCCAGTGGGGCGAGTGGTTCGCGGCCCAGGGCGGCGAGGCCACCACGATCAACCACGTCACCACGACGGGGAACCACGAGTACGAGGGCCAGGAGCTGTCGTCGTTCTGGAACCGTCAGTTCCCGGGCGCCGGCAACGGTCCGGACGACGAGGACCTCGACGGCACGGTCGGTTACACCGACTACCAGGGCGTCCGCTTCGTCTCGCTGAACGGCAACTTCCAGGCGGCGCCGTGGCTCGACGTCGAGGACTGGATGGAGGACCAGGCGGCCTGGCTCGACGGCGTCCTGGAGAACAACCCGAACGAGTGGACGGTGGTGACCTACCACCAGCCGATGTTCGGCAGCTCGGAGGGCCGCAGCGGGCTGATCCCGCGCCACTACTGGCTCGACGTCATCGAGGAGCACGACGTCGACCTGGTGCTGCAGGGGCACGACCACACCTACGCGCGCGGCGGGCTGCGCGCGAACGAGACGGGACGCGGGGGCGTCACCACCGGACCCGTCTACGTGGTCGCGGTGACCGGGCCGAAGATGTACGAGCCGTCCTCGATCGACTGGCGGCTCGGCGGCGCGCGGGTGCGCACCCAGCTCGGGGACACGCAGACCTACCAGGTTGTGTCCGTGGACGGCGACCGCCTCGACTACGAGGCGCGCACCGCCGACGGCACCGTCGTGGACGCCTTCGAGATCGACAGGACCTCGGGGGAGAAGGTCGTCCGGGACCGCTGAGCGGCCGGCTCAGCGCACGTCGGCGAACGTGGCTGCGGCCACGGCACGCCGGGCGGTGCGCTCGACCTCGCGCAGCGCGGTGGACCGCTGGTCGATCTGCCAGAGGTTCACCGCGCCGCCGTCGTCGACGCGGGCGAGGTCGATGATCGACAGCAGCCGCCAGGCGAGCTGCAGCACCCGGGCGCGGCGTCCCTCCAGGTCGGGCACGGGCCAGCCCGCCGTCGTCGAGTGGCGCACCCGCTCGATCGCGTCGGCGGCGTCGTCGCGCCAGCGGCCCACGTCGAGGGCGTCGAGCGCGTCCGTGGCGGTCATGAGGCTGGTGCGCAGCTCGCGCTCCGCGTCGGCCAGCGAACCCGCCGTCGCGGCCAGCAGCGTGGACCACGCCGGGACGGCGGTCACCTCCCACGTGACGAGGTGGCCCGGTTCCAGGTCGCTGCCGAACGCCGTGATGCGCGGGACGACGGCCCAGGAGCCGTGCGGGGTCGTCACCAGCACGCACTCGCCGGCCTCGGTCGCCGTGGCGGCCGAGGGTGCCGGGACGCCGGACGGGTCCCCGGGGGTGGGCAGGACGGCGGCGACCTGACGCGGGCCGGTCGAGAAGGTGGCGACCAGGTCGGTGAGCGACGCGTCGTGCACCTGGGGGAGTCCGACGACGGAGTGGGGCTCGTCGTCGTCGGTCACCGACCGCACCGCGAGGCCGTGCGAGGCACCGGTGGCCTGAAGCCACAGGGCCAGCACGACGCTGCGGGGCAGGGCGCTGATCTGGCTCATCACGTGCACGATAGACGTCGTGGCACGTCGGGCGCGCGCGGTACCGGTGGGTGAGCGGATGCCCAGGTGGCCCGCACGCTCCGGTAGGGTCGGGCACCATGAGCGCGGTTCTCGACCTGCAGGGTGTCACCGTCCGCCGCGGGCGGTCGACCATCGTCGAATCGATCGACTGGACCGTGTCCGAGGGGGAACGCTGGATCGTCCTCGGCCCCAACGGAGCCGGCAAGACGACGCTCCTGAACATCCTCGCGGGCAGGTCGTTCCCCTCGGCGGGCACCGTCGACCTCCTGGGCGAGCGCCTCGGCACGGTCAACGTGTTCGAGCTCCGTCCGCGCATCGGGTTCTCGTCGGCGGCGCTCGCGGACAGCATCCCCCGCGGGGAGACGGTGCTCGACGTCGTGCTGACGGCCGCCTACGGCGTCACCGGCCGCTGGCGCGAGGAGTACGAGACCGTCGACGAGCAGCAGGCCCGCAACCTCCTGGCGGCGTTCGGCGCCGAGGACCTCGCCGGACGGCACTACGGCACCCTGAGCGAGGGCGAGCGCAAGCGCGTCCAGATCGCGCGGGCGCTCATGACGGACCCGGAGGTCCTGCTCCTGGACGAGCCCGCGGCGGGGCTCGACGTCGGCGGCCGCGAGGAGCTCGTCGGCGCGCTGTCCGAGCTGGCCGGCGACCCTGCGTCGCCGGTGCTCGTGCTCGTGACGCACCACGTCGAGGAGATCCCGCCGGGCTTCACGCACCTGCTCCTGCTGGGTGACGGCACGGTCGAGGCCTCCGGTCCGATCGAGGAGGTCCTCACCGCCGAGAACCTGTCGCGGGCGTTCGGGATCGACCTGCTCGTGGCGCACGGCGGCGGGCGCTGGCTCGCGCGGGCAGCCCGTCCCGCGGTGCGCTGAGCCGGGTTCGCCCAGCGCTCGCCGGCCGTTCGTCCGATCCTTCGCGGGCCACGGTGGACGTCGGTGATCAGTACCCCCCGAGGTGTGTTCTTTGGTAGTTTTTGACCCAAGAGCCGACAACGCGGTCAAAGGGGGACCATGGACGCCTGGTTGTGGTGGATCGGTGGGGCACTCGTCCTCGCCGTCGTCGAGATGCTCACCCTCGACCTCGTCTTCATCATGCTGGCCGGAGGCGCCGTCGCGGGCGGCGTGACCTCTGCCGCCGGTGGCCCCGTCTGGTTGCAGATCGTCGTCGCCTGCGTGGTGGCGGTGCTGCTCCTCGTCCTGCTGCGCCCCTGGCTGCTGTCCAACCTGCGTCGCCGGACGCCCCTCGTCGAGACCAACGCCGCCGCCCAGGTCGGGCGTCTCGCGGTCGTGCTGTCCGAGGTCACCGAGACCGGCGGGCGCGTGAAGCTCGCCGGCGAGGTCTGGTCCGCCCGGCTGCGCGACGACGGCGTCCCGAACAGCACCGGCCGCGTCCCCGAGGGCACCGAGGTGCGCGTGGTGGCGATCGACGGTGCGACCGCCGTCGTCCAGCCCGCCTCGGCGCCGGACGCCACCCCCACCGACGACGGCGGCCGCGTCCTCTGACGCGGTCGTCCGCCCCACCCGACAGACCTACACAAGGAGTCCACCTTCGTGGAACCAGGAACCGTCATCCTCTGGATCGTCCTCGCGGCGCTCGTCATCTTCGTCGTCACGGCGCTGTTCAAGATGGTGCGCGTCGTGCCTCAGGCCACGGCGCTCATCGTCGAACGTCTCGGGCGCTACCAGAAGACCTTCGACCCGGGCCTGCACTGGCTGGTGCCGTTCATCGACAAGGTGCGTGCCGGCGTCGACCTGCGTGAGCAGGTCGTCTCCTTCCCGCCGCAGCCGGTGATCACCTCCGACAACCTCGTGGTGAGCATCGACACCGTCATCTACTTCCAGGTGACCGAGCCGAAGTCCGCGGTGTACGAGATCGCGAACTACATCACCGGTATCGAGCAGCTCACCGTCACCACGCTGCGCAACGTCGTCGGTTCGATGGACCTCGAGCAGACGCTGACCAGCCGTGACCAGATCAACGGCCAGCTCCGCGGCGTGCTGGACGAGGCGACCGGTCGCTGGGGCGTTCGCGTCAACCGGGTCGAGCTGAAGTCGATCGAGCCGCCGGTGTCGGTGCAGGGCGCGATGGAGCAGCAGATGCGTGCCGAGCGCGACCGCCGTGCGGCGATCCTCACGGCCGAGGGTGTCAAGCAGTCCCAGATCCTCACCGCCGAGGGTGAGAAGCAGTCCCAGATCCTGCGGGCCGAGGGTGACGCCCAGGCGGCGATCCTCACGGCCGAGGGTGAGGCCCGCGCGATCCTCCAGGTGTTCGGCGCCATCCACGAGGGCAACCCGGACCCCAAGCTGCTGGCCTACCAGTACCTGCAGATGCTGCCGCAGATCGCGAACGGCAGCTCGTCCAAGCTGTGGGTCGTCCCGACCGAGTTCACCGCGGCCCTCGGGTCGATCGCCAAGGGCTTCGGCGGCACGCCGGGGACCCCCGGCATCCCGGCCGAGCCGGGCGACGACTCCGGCGACTCCGGCGGCACGGGGGCCGCGCGCTCCGCGCTCGCCGAGGCGCTGAAGGGCTCGGGTCTGCAGGACCCGGGCGAGGCGCTCGCCGAGGCGCGCCGTCAGGCGCAGGCCGCGACCGCCGACGCCACGAGCTCTGGGACCCGGTCCGGTGCGCCGTTCGATCCGTCGGTCACGCAGGGTCAGCGTCCGGCGGGGGAGCAGCCGCCTGCTCCGCCCGCGACGCCGCAGCCGCGGACGTTCGGCGAGGGCGACGTCCCGCCGCCGGCGGCGCCGCAGAAGTAGCAACCCCGGTCGCGACCCCGTCGCGGCCAGGAGAACCGAAGGGCCGTCACCCAGGGTGGCGGCCCTTCGGGTGTTCCCGAGGCTGGAGTCCGAGCGCCTCAGGTTGCGGAGTGAGTGCTCACTCACCTACGGTGGGCGAATGCCCGTCGAGACCGCACCCTCCGGCCGTGCCACTCCGCTGCGCCCGCAGGAGCGCCGCGCCGCGGTCGTCGAGGCCGTCCTGCCGCTCGTCGCCGAGCGCGGCGTCGACGTCACCAGTCGCCAGCTCGCCGACGCCGCCGGCGTCGCCGAGGGCACCCTGTTCCGCGCCTTCGGGGACAAGCTCTCTCTGGTGGGTGCCGTCGCGATGGAGGGTCTGCACCGGGCGTCCGGTCCGGAGGCGACGCGGGCCGAGCTCGCGGCGATCGACCCGTCGCTGCCGCTGGCGGACCGGCTCGCCGAGGTCATCGCTCTCGGACGACGCCGGATGGCGGACGTCGTGACGTGGATGACCGTGCTGCGCGGGATCCACGAACGCACCGGGTCGGGCGAGCTCTCGACGTCGGACAAGCTCCTGCGCGCTCGCCTCTTCCAGCAGCGCGAGGAACAGCGTGACGCCACCGTCGAAGGGCTGGTCGCCGTGCTGCGACCGGACGTCGACCGGCTGCGCGTCCCGCTCGGCGTCGCTGTCGCCCTCGTCGAGGCATCGATCGCCGGCACCCACGGACGCGTCGACCACCTCCTGCCCGCACCGTCGGCCGAGGTCGTGGCCGACGTCCTCGTCCACGGCCTCCTCGACCCCAGCCGCGCCGGTCCCGGCGAGCAGGCCACCGAACTCCCTCACCCGCACCGCACCGCACCCCCGCAAGGAGCAGCCTGATGCTCGTGTCGTTGACGCGGAAGTACCTGCGTCCCTATGCCCTGCCCGTGGTGGCGTTGCTGGTCCTCCAGCTCGTCGCCACCCTGGGCTCCCTCTACCTGCCCTCGCTCAACGCCGACATCATCGACGACGGCGTCACGCAGGGTGACACCGCGTACATCCTGCGCGTCGGCGGCTGGATGCTCGTCGTCAGCCTCGTCCAGGTGGTGTGCGCCGTCGGCGCGGTCTTCCTCGGGGCGCGGGTCGCGACGGCGCTCGGTCGTGACCTCCGCCGGGACCTGTTCGACGCCGTCCAGGGCTTCTCGGCCCGCGAGCTCGGCACGTTCGGCGCTCCCTCCCTCATCACCCGCACCACGAACGACGTGCAGCAGGTCATGATGGTGGTGCTCATGACCTTCACGATCCTGGTCATGGCGCCGATCATGATGATCGGCGGCGTCGCCATGGCGCTGCGCGAGGACCCCTCGCTGTCGATGCTGCTGCTGGTGGTCGTGCCCGTGCTGGGCGTCGCCGTCGGGCTGCTGATGTGGCGTATGGTGCCCTACTTCCGCGACATGCAGCGGCGCATCGACGTCGTCAACGGTGTGCTGCGCGAGCAGATCACCGGCTTGCGCGTCGTGCGGGCCTTCGTCCGCGAGGACCGGGAGGCCGAACGCTTCGGTGTCGCGAACACCCAGCTCTTCGACGTGTCGCTCGGTGCCGGCAAGCTCATGGCGCTCGCCTTCCCGATGGTCATGCTCATCATGAGCCTGTCCCAGGTCGCGGTGCTCTGGTTCGGGGCGGGCGAGGTCACCGACGGCAACCTGCAGGTCGGCTCGCTCATGGCGTTCCTGTCCTACCTCATGTACATCCTCATGGCCGTCATGATGTCGACGATGATGGTGATGATGGTCCCGCGTGCCGCCGTCGCCGCCGGCCGCATCAGCGAGGTCCTGGACACCGAGTCCTCGGTCGCGGAGCCTGCGTCGCCCGTCGAGCTCGACGACCTGTCCGACGGCGCGGGCCCCCGCGGGCGGATTGAGCTGCGGTCGGTCCAGTTCGGCTACCCGGGCGCCGACGAGCCCGTGCTGCACGACCTGTCGTTCGTGGC
Organism: Isoptericola sp. GX10416; assembly: GCF_056590155.1. Classification (NCBI taxonomy): domain Bacteria; kingdom Bacillati; phylum Actinomycetota; class Actinomycetes; order Micrococcales; family Promicromonosporaceae; genus Isoptericola; species Isoptericola sp. GX10416. The sequence continues at coordinate 60,807 of NZ_JBWPVO010000010.1, forward strand.
CGAGCCCGGGAAGGTGACCGCCGTCGTCGGCTCGACCGGCTCCGGGAAGACGACGCTGCTGAACCTCGTGCCGCGGCTCTTCGACGCCACCGGCGGCCAGGTGCTCGTCGACGGCGTCGACGTCCGCACCCTGCGCACCGGCGACCTCGGCTCCTTGCTCGGCCTGGTGCCGCAGAAGGCGTTCCTCTTCTCCGGGACCGTGGCCGACAACCTCCGGTACGGCAAGCCCGACGCCACCGAGGACGAGATGTGGGAGGCCCTGGAGGTCGCGCAGGCGCGCGACTTCGTCGAGGCGCTCCCCGAAGGGCTCGAGGCACCGGTCGCCCAGGGCGGCACCACGTTCTCGGGCGGGCAGCGCCAGCGGCTCGCGATCGCCCGGGCGATCGTCCGCCGTCCGCGGGTCTACCTGTTCGACGACTCGTTCTCCGCGCTGGACTACGCCACCGACGCCCGCCTGCGGGCCGCGCTGAAGCCCCGCACCGCCGACGCGGCCGTCATCGTCGTCGCGCAGAGGGTCGCGACGATCCGCGACGCCGACCAGATCCTCGTCCTGGAGCACGGGCGGATCGTCGGACGCGGCACCCATGCCGAGCTGCTCGAGCACAACGAGACCTACGCCGAGATCGTCACGTCCCAGATGTCGTTGGAGGAGGCCGCATGAGCGCGCGTCAGGCACCACCCCGGACCGCCGGACCGCGTCCCGGCGGCCCCGGCGGCCCCGGCGGCCCCGGCGGCGGCGCAGGCATGCCCGCCGCGAAGCCGATGGACTTCGGCGGGTCGCTCAAGCGGTTCGCCGCCTCGATGCGTCCCGAACGGGCTCGCGTCGTCGCGCTCACCCTGTTCGGCATCGTCTCCGTCGCTCTGACGGTCATCGGGCCCAAGGTCCTCGGCGAAGCCACCGACGTGATCTTCACCGGCGCCGCCGGGATCATGCTGGGACAGGTCGTCCCGCCCGGAACCACCGCGGCCGAGGCGATCGAAGGCCTGCGGGCCGCAGGCCAGGACGAGCAGGCGAACCTGCTCGGCACCCTCGACGGGCTCGTGCCCGGGCAGGGCGTCGACACCACGCAGCTCGCCCAGGTCCTCGCCGTCGCCGTCGCCGTCTACCTCGGGGCGTTCGTCTTCGGCTGGCTGCAGGCGCGCATCATGACGATCGCCGTGCAGAACACGGTGCGGCGCCTGCGTGACGAGGTCGAGGCCAAGCTGCACCGGATCCCGCTCAGCCACATCGACAAGCAGGCACGCGGAGACATCCTCTCGCGTGTCACGAACGACATCGACAACGTCGCCCAGAGCACCACCCAGACCCTCGCCCAGCTCGTCACGTCGGTGCTGACGGTCGTGGGCGTGCTCGGCATGATGTTCTGGATCTCCTGGGTCCTCGCGCTGGTCGCCCTGGTCACCGTGCCGTTGTCGGTGTTCGTGACCATGGCGATCGCCAAGCGTTCCCAGCCGCAGTTCGTCGCCCAGTGGGCGGCCACCGGCCGGCTCAACGCCCACGTCGAGGAGATGTTCACCGGGCACTCGCTGGTGAAGGTCTACGGCCGCCAGGCCGAGGCCGCCGCGACGTTCGCGAAGGAGAACGACACGCTGTACGACGCGACGCGGCGCTCGCAGTTCATCTCGGGCACCATCCAGCCGTCGATGGGCTTCCTCGCCAACCTCAACTACGTGCTGGTCGCCGTGATGGGTGGGCTGCGCGTGGCGTCGGGGCAGATGTCGATCGGCGACGTCCAGGCGTTCATCCAGTACTCGCGCCAGTTCACCCAGCCGCTCACCCAGGTCGCCTCCATGATGAACCTGCTGCAGTCCGGCGTGGCCAGCGCAGAGCGGGTCTTCGAGCTGCTCGACGCCCCCGAGCAGGAACCGGACCCGGTTCCCGCCCGGCGCCCCGAGCACCCCGACGGCCGGGTCGAGTTCTCCGGGGTCTCGTTCTCCTACGTGCCGGACGAGCCGCTGATCGAGCACCTGGACCTCGTGGCGGAACCCGGGCAGACGATCGCGATCGTCGGCCCCACCGGCGCCGGCAAGACGACGCTGGTCAACCTCCTGATGCGCTTCTACGAGATCGACGACGGGAGCATCCGGCTCGACGGCGTCGACACCCGCGAGATGACGCGCGACGACCTGCGCTCCCGGATCGGCATGGTCCTGCAGGACACCTGGCTGTTCGAGGGCACCATCGCGGACAACCTGCGCTACGGCGTCCCCACCGACGCCGACGTCACCGACGAGCAGTTCCTCGCCGCGACACGGGCGACGTCCGTCGACCCGTTCGTGCGCACCCTGCCCGACGGGTACGACACCGTGCTGGACGACGGCGCGGAGGCACTGTCGGCCGGGGAGAAGCAGCTCCTGACCATCGCGCGGGCGTTCCTGGCCGACCCGGACATCCTGGTGCTCGACGAGGCCACGAGCTCGGTCGACACCCGTACGGAGGTGCTGGTGCAGGAGGCGATGAACGCCCTGCGCTCCGGGCGCACGTCGTTCGTCATCGCGCACCGCCTGTCGACGATCCGCGACGCGGACGTGATCGTGGTGATGGAGCACGGCCGCATCGTGGAGCAGGGCGACCACGAGTCGCTGCTCGCAGCCGGAGGGGCTTACGCCCGCCTCTATGCGAGCCAGTTCGCCGCACCGCTCCAGGACGCCGAGGACGAGCCGGTGGGTGCATGAGCCGCGCCGTGCGTGCCACAGTGTCCCGGTGAGCGCGCACCCTCCCCAGCAGGCGGCGGCCCCTGTCGACCCGTCGCCGCAGGCCGAGCAGACCGGTCCGACGGACCGTGGCAGGCGGCGCAGCGTTCTCGTGGGGATCCTCGTGGTCCCGGCCGCGGTGCTGCTGGTCGTCGCCGCGGGGATGGTGCTGCCCGGCCTGCCCGGCCTCGGTCACGTCGGGGCGTACGTCTCGGCCTGGGCGGTCTGGCTGGTCGTGGCCGGGCTCCTGGTGGCGGTCGCCGGGCTCGTCGCGCTCCTGCGCCGCGGCACGGTGACGCGGGTGCTCGTCGTCGGGGCGGGCGTCGCCGTCGTCGCGATCTCCTTCACGGTGCTCACCCAACAGCTGCGCGTCGCCCAGGAGCACGAGGTCGGGGTGCGGATCGCCGACCTCTTCCGGATCGGCGGCGGCGACGTCGCCCCGGACGTCGAGGACACGTACGGCGACGACGGTGCCGATCCGCAGGGCGTGTCGATCTGGCTGCCCGACGGCGCCGCCGACGACGGCGGGACGTCTCAGGAAGGTGTACCCGTCGTCGTGCTCGTGCACGGCGGTGGTTGGGTCGGCGGGGAGCGGGACCAGCCGACGACGGCGTCGCACGCCGCCTGGTTCGCATCCCAGGGGTTCCTGGCGGTGAGCGTCGACTACCCGCTGTCGACCGGGACGGACCACGCCTGGGACTCCGTCGAGCCGCAGGTGGCGTGCGCCCTGGCGTGGACGGGCGCGAACGCCGCCGAGCACGGTGGCGATCCGAGCAGCATCTACCTCGTGGGCGACTCCGCGGGCGGCAACATCGCGCTCGACGTCGCCTACCGGACGGCGTCCGGCACCCTGGAGTCCGGGTGCGGCGGTGAGGTGCCGCCGGTGGCCGCGGTCAGCACCCTCTACCCGGTGGCGAACCCGATCGACTTCCACGACAACCCCGACCTCGTGCTCGGCGACCGGTCCCGCTCCATGATCGAGCGGTACACGGGCGGCACCCCGGACGAGGTCCCGGACCACTACTCGGCGGTGTGGCCCGCCGAGCACGTCAGCGCCGCGTCACCGCCCACCCTCATGGTGCTCGGCAGCGCCGACCACATGGTCCCCACCACGGGGGCCGAGGACCTCGTCGACGTGCTGCGCGCGAACGACGTGGACCACGACCTGGTCGTGATCCCGTTCGGCGAGCACGTCTTCGACGCCGCGCCCGGGGGCGTGGGGACGCAGGTGTGGCGCGAGATGACGTTGCGGCTCTTCTCCGCGCGGTGACGCAGTGTCCTGGCCGGACCTGGCCGGACCTGCTCGGTCAGGGCAGGACGAGCAGCCGGGCGGGCGGGGCGTCGGCGTGCTGCCAGTCGAACCTCGCCTCGCCGACCACCTGCCATCCCTTGTGCAGGTAGACGGCGTGCGCGACGCCGTCGTGCCGGTCGACGTCGAGCACGGGCGTGAGGCCCTGGGAGCGCAGGTGCGCCACGGCCGTGTCGAGCAGGAGCCCGCCGACCCCGAGCCCCTGGGCATCGGGTGAGACGAAGAGCACCGAGAGACAGCCGAGCGCCTCGACGGGTCGGCCGGCGCCGGCCGACCAGATCGCCCCGTGGGCGTCGTCGGCGACCGTCGTGACGCTCACGTGCCCGACAGCGCGTCCGTCCAGCTCAGCCACCCACGCCCGCTCCTCGGCGTCGCGGACGATGAACTCCGTCGCCGGGAACGGCAGCGGCCACCGGTGCGGGTAGCCGGAACCGGGCTGCTGGGCCGCGAGGGCGTCGGCGAGCGCGTCGAGGTCGGCCGCGACACGAGGACGGACGATGACGGCAGACCGGGGGGCCCGGGCGGCCGGACGAGACATGGGCCGATCGTTCCACAGCGGCTGAGAGAATCCTCGGGTGAACCACCCGAGCCTCGTCCGTGTCACGGACATCGCCGACCCGCGCCTGCGCGACTACACCGACCTCACGGACATGAAGCTCCGCAGCGTGCGCGAGCCCGCCGAGGGTCTGTTCATGGCGGAGTCGTCGAACGTGATCCGCCGGGCGCTCGCCGCCGGGCAGCGGCCCCGGTCGTTCCTCATGGCGGACCGCTGGCTGGAGTCGATGGGCGACGTGCTGGCCGCGCACCCGGACGTGCCCGTGTTCGTCGGGGACGAGGCCGTGCTCAGCACGCTCACCGGGTTCCATCTGCACCGGGGCGCGCTGGCCGCGATGCACCGCCCGGTCCCGGCCGACGTCCGCGACCTGCTGGCGGGAGCGCGGGACGGCGCCGGTGCGCGCCGTGTCGCCGTGCTGGAGGACCTCGTCGACCACACGAACATCGGGGCGGTCTTCCGCTCGGCGGCGGCGCTCGGCGTCGACGCCGTCCTCGTCACCCCGCGCTGTGCGGACCCGCTCTACCGGCGCTCGGTGCGGGTCTCCATGGGCACCGTGTTCCAGGTGCCGTGGACCCGGATCGACGACTGGCCGCGCGCCGCGGAACCGACCGGGCGCACCGGCGGCACCGACCTGCTGCGCGAGCTGGGGTTCACGGTCGCGGCCCTCGCGCTGAGCGACGACGCCGTGAGCCTCGACGAGCTCGCCGTCGACCCGCCGGAGCGGCTCGCCCTCGTGCTCGGCACCGAGGGTGAAGGGCTGCGGCCGCGTACCGTGGCGGCGTCCGACGTCGTGGTGAAGATCCCGATGGCGGGCGACGTCGACTCGCTCAACGTGGCCGCGGCGTCGGCCGTCGCCTTCTGGGCTACCCGGACGGCGTGACGCCAGCGCCGGTTCGGTACTCCGCCACCGAGTCGGCACGATCTTCTGCCGATCCGGTGGCGGAGTGCCGAAGCGGTCGAGGCGACGGGGCCGGGGCGGCGGGCAGGGCGCACGCGTCGCCCTCGCACAGCGCGGCGGCGTCGCCGACCATCGTGAACGGTGACGGCACCGGGGTGTCGCCGGGCGGATCCGCCGGGTAGCCGTCGGGCGTGGCGCTCACGCGGCGTCCTCCGCACCGGCCGCCTGGGCGAGCGCCTGGGCGAAGACCTCCGGCGGCTGGGCACCGGAGACGGCGAGCCGGGAGTCGAGCACGAAGAACGGCACGCCGCGGATCCCGTACGCCGCCGCCTGCGCCACGTCCTGGGCGACGTCGTCGGCGTACGCGCCGGAGTCGAGGGCCTCGCGGACGGTGTCGGCGTCGAGGCCGACCTCCACGGCCAGCTCGACCAGCTCGTCGGTGCGCCCGACGTGCCGACCGTCCTCGAAGTAGGCGGCCATCAGCCTCTCCTTCATCTCGCCCTGCTTGCCGTGCGCCTTGGCCAGGTGCAGCAGCCGGTGGGCGGCGAGCGTGTTGGCCGGGTGGAGGGCGTCGTAGTCGAAGCTGAGACCGACCTGCTTCGCGAGGCCCGCCGTGCGCTCTTCCATCGCGCGAGCGTCCTCGACGCCGACGCCCATCTTGGCGGCCAGCATCTCGGCGTGGCTGCCGCTCACGTCGTCGGGCATGTCGGGGGAGAGCTGGAACGAGCGGTACGTGACCTCGACGTCGACGTCGCTCGCGGCGACGGCCGACTCGAAGTTGCGCTTGCCGACGTAGCAGAACGGGCAGGCGATGTCGGACCAGATGTCGACGTGGACGGTAGTCATGCACGTCCCAACCCGCGGCCGGACGAGGGTGTTCCGGTACGGCCGCCAGCCGGGCTGTGAGGCGGGTCACCATGCTTGCGGAGCACCCGGCGGGCAAGGTTAGGCTGGCCTCCATGACGGTGACCGCTGCCCCGACGACGACGCCCTTTCGCATGTTCGACGTGGAGGTCCGCCGTGTGGTGCGACTGTGCCCGTCGTTCGTGCGGGTGACGTTCCGCGGCGACGACCTGGACCAGTTCGCGGACAACGGCCGCGACCAGCGGATCAAGTTCCTGCTCCCGGCGCCCTGCGGCGGCTGGGAGTACCTGGACCGCCAGAACCCGGACTGGTACACCTCGTGGCGCGAGCTGCCCGAGGAGCGCCGCAACCCGCTGCGCACCTACACCGTGCGAGCCGTGCGCCAGAACCTGCGCGAGGTCGACGTCGACATCGTGCTGCACGGCGACACCGGCCCGGCGTCCCGGTGGGCGAACGGCGCCAAGCCTGGCACCCCGCTCGTGATTCTCGGCCCCAACGCGGCGCACGAGGGTCCGCACCGCGGGCTGGAGTTTGCGCCGCCGGCGACCAGCCATGCACTGCTGCTGGCCGGTGACGAGACCGCCGTCCCGGCGATCGCGTCCATCTGCGAGACCCTGCCCGCCGACGCCGTCGGCGAGGTGTTCCTCGAGGTCCCGCACAGCGAGGACCGTTGGACGCTCGTCGCGCCCGCTGGGGTGCGCATCACCTGGCTGGCCCGCGAGGGCCGCACGCACGGCGACCTCCTGGTCCCCGCCGTCCAGGAGGCCGCCGACCGCATGCTCGCGCTGGGCGTGCGCGCCTCGGTCGACGAGGCGCCGCAGACGCAGCCCGAGCTGGCCGAGATCGACATCGAGACCGAGACGCTCTGGGAGGTCCCGGTCGACGCCGACGGGCGGCCGCTCGCCCAGGACGCCGTCCTGTACGCGTGGCTCGCCGGCGAGGCGGGCGTGATCAAGACGCTGCGCCGTCACCTGGTCACGACCCGCGGCGTCGACCGCAAGGCCGTGGCCTTCATGGGCTACTGGCGTCAGGGACGCTCCGAGAACTGATCAGCCCCGGTCGATCCCGAGGCCGTCGACCACCTCGACGCCGGGCATCGCGCACAGCAGCGGCCCCGGCATGAGCAGCTTGGACCGCCGCAGGCCGGAGCCCATGAGCGCGAGGCTCCCGGGCGCGGCGAACCGCGCGTCGACGAGCACGCGCCAGTCGGCGGGCAGGCCCACCGGTGTGATGCCGCCGTACTCCATCGCGGACCCCGCGGTGGCGCGTTCCGCGGGCAGGAACGACGCCTTGCGGGCGTCGAGCAGGCGACGCACCCGGGAGTTGACGTCCGCGAACGTGGTGGCCGCGACGACGCAGGCCGCGATCCGCTCGACGTCGCCGCGGCGTCCGGCCACCAGCACGCAGTTCGCCGACGCCTCGGGCGCCAGCCCGTGGACCTCGTTGAGCGTCGCGGTGTCGGCGTGATCCGGGTCGATCTCGGTCACCGCGACCTGCGTCGCGGCCCGCTCGTCGATGCCGACCCACGCCGTCAGGGCCTTCGCGACAGGGTCCGCGAGCAGGTCGGGGCGCCCGAGCGCCGGTTCCCACAGCAGGTCGCCGAGGATGGGCAGCACGGGGGAGTCGGTCACCGTCGGTACGTCCCGGTGAGCGTGGCGCGCGCCAGGGTGTGGAAGTAGACGTTGAACGCGGCGTGCACGTTCGTGTTGTCCGTCGTCAGGTCCAGGGACTCGACGTCGAGGGCGTGCACGGCGAACACGTAGCGGTGGGCGTGGTCCCCGGGCGGCGGGCCCGCGCCCTCGAAGCCGACCTGGCCGCCGTCGGACGTGAGCTGGAAGGCGCCGCCCGGGAGTCCCGAGGCGTCGGCGGCACCGGCGCCGCGCGGCAGGGAGTGGACGGAGGCCGGCAGGTCGAGCAGGTGCCAGTGCCAGTACCCCGACGGCGTGGGCGCGTCCGGGTCGAAGCAACTCACGACGAACGACTTCGTCTCCTCGGGGTACCCGGACCAGTCCAGGGCGGGTGAGGCGTTGCCGCCGTCGATCGCGTGCACGGCGTCCATCGGTTCGCCGGGAGAGATGTCGGGGCTCTTCAACGTGAACGTCGCGGGAACCGGGAGCAGCGAGTAGGGGTCCGGGGGCAGCGGTCGGGTGAAGTCCATGTCCTCACTGTGGCGTGGACGGCCTCGGCGGGCAACGGCGACCATCGGCGAGTCCCCGGCGCCGGCGGGTCGGGTGAGACGGTGTCCCCCCGGATCCTGCGGCATCGCGGGCAGAGGCGGTGCTAGGGTCGGAACGACAAACCGACCATCCGGTACGCCGACGACGGCAAGGCCGGCACGACGACGTGCGGGGGACAGGTGCACAGGTTCGACGACAGGGTCGCGGTGATCACCGGTGGCAGCCGGGGCATCGGGCTCGCGATCGCCCACCGGATCGTGGCCGAGGGTGGCCGCGTGGTCGTCACCGGCCGCAAGACGGACGCGCTCGACGAGGCGGTGGCCGCGCTCGGCCACGACCGGGCCCTCGGCGTGGCCGGTCGCGCCGACGACGCCGACCACCGCGAGGCGGTGCTCGCCACCGCGACCGAACGGTTCGGTCGGATCGACCACCTGGTCAACAACGCGGGCATCAACCCGGCCTGGGGTCCGGCCCTGGAGGTCGAGCCGTCCGTGGTCCGCAAGATCATCGACGTCAACGTCGTCGCGGCGCTGGAGTGGACGCGCGACGCCGTCGCCGCCGGTCTGGGGTCCTCCGTGGTGAACATCGCCTCGATCGCCGGGACCACCGCCAGCCCGAACATCGCCTTCTACGGCGTCTCCAAGGCCGCGCTCATCAACCTCACCGTGCAGCTCGCCCACGAGCTCGCGCCGCGCCTGCGGGTCAACGCCGTCGCGCCCGCCGTCGTCAAGACGCGTTTCGCCGAGGCCCTCTACTCCGCCGACGAGGAGGCCGCCGCGGCGGCCTACCCCCTGCGACGGCTCGGCGAGGTCGCCGACGTCGCCGGGCCGGTCGCCTTCCTGCTGTCCGACGACGCGGCCTGGGTCACCGGCCAGACACTCCGCATCGACGGTGGCGCGTCGATCGCGGCGGCGGGGTGAAGGATGGTGCCATGAAGACCACCAACGTCGCCGACGCCGTGCTGAAAGCAGCCCTGGACCTGTTCGCCACCCAGGGCTACGCCACCACGAGCGTCCAGCAGATCGTCGAGGCCGCCGGCGTCACCAAGGGCGCCATGTACCACTACTTCCAGTCGAAGGACGACCTGCTCTTCGCGATCTACGACCGGATCCTGACGCTGCAGAAGCGCCGCCTCGACGAGATCGTCGACGAGGGCGGCGCGGCGATCGACGTGATCCGTGCCGTGTGCGTCGACGTCGTCGAGACGTCGATCGACCTGATGCCCGAGGGCACCGTGTTCTTCCGCAGCATGCACATGCTGACCCCGGACCGGCGTCAGGACGTCACCAGCCGCCGTCGCGAGTACCACGACGAGTTCGCGGCGCTGATCGCCCGTGGCCAGGCCGAGGGCGTCGTCCGCACGGACGTGCCTCGCCCGGTGCTCATCGCCCACTTCTACTCCGACGTGCACTACCTGTCGTACTGGTACTCGCCGTCGGGCCCCGAGACCAAGTCGGAGGTCGCGAACCAGCTCGCCGACCTCTTCCTGAAGAGCATCACCGTGGAGGACGGATGACCAGCACCCTGCGCGCCTGGCGCGTGCACCGCAACGGCGAACCGGTCGAGGTCATGAGCCTCGACGACGTCGAGGTCCCCGCGCCGGGACCGGGCGAGGCCCTGGTCCGCGTGCGTGCCGTTGCCGTCAACTTCCCGGACGTCCTGCTCGCCCGTGGCCAGTACCAGGTGCGCCCCGAGCCCCCGTTCGTGCCCGGCATCGAGCTGTGCGCCGAGGTCGTCGAGGTCGGCGAGGGTGTCGACCGGGTCGCCGTCGGAGACCGGGTCGTCGGGTCGCACATCGGGGTGCTGGCCGAGCAGGTCGTGCTCCCGGCCGCTCTCCTGCACCCGGCGCCCGCGTCGCTCGACGACGTCCAGGCCGCCGCGCTGACCGTCGCCTACCAGACCGCGTGGTTCGGCCTGCACCGCCGGGCCGGGCTCCGAGCCGGCGAGGTGCTGCTCGTGCACGCGGCCGCAGGGGGAGTCGGGACGGCGGCCTGCCAGCTCGGCGCCGCCGCCGGCGCGACGGTGATCGGCGTGGTGGGCAGCGAGGCCAAGGCCGAGGTCGCCCGCGCGGCCGGTGCGGAGCACGTGCTGCTGCGCTCCGACGACGTCGCAGCCCGGGTCAAGGAGATCACCGGCGGTGCGGGCGCGGACGTGGTGTTCGACCCGGTGGGCGGACCGTCGTTCGAGGCGTCGACGAAGTGCATCGCCTTCGAGGGGCGGATCGTCGTCGTCGGCTTCGCCAGCGGCGAGATCCCGCCCGTGCGCGCCAATCACGCGCTCGTCAAGAACTACAGCGTGGTCGGGTTGCACTGGGGGCTGTACGCCCAGCGGGACCCGGCGCTGGTCGACGCCGCGCACGCGGAGCTCGTGCGCCTCGCGGACGCCGGCGTGCTGCGCCCGGTGGTCGCCGACGCCGTCCCGTTCGAGGAGGCACCCCACGCCGTGGCCCTGCTGGCGACCGGGTCCACGACGGGCCGGCTCGTCGTGCGGGTCGCCTCGTGAGCGCGACGACGCTGGCCGCAGCCTTCGACCTCACCGACCGGGTCGCCGTCGTGACCGGTGGGGCCCGCGGCATCGGTGCGGCCTACGTGCGTGCCCTGCACGACGCCGGAGCACGCGTGGTGGTGGCCGACCTCCTCGAGGTCGAGGGCGCCGCCCTCGCCGCCGAGCTGGGGGAGCGGGTCCGCTTCGACCGGCTCGACGTCACCGACGAGCAGACCTGGGACGCCGTCGTGGCGGGCACGGTGGACGCCTGGGGCGGCCTCGACGTGCTGGTCAACAACGCGGGGATCGCCAACGCCGGCCCGATCGAGCACTACCCCCGGGCCAAGTGGGACGCCGTCATCGCGGTGAACCTCACGGGGGTCTACCTCGGCTGCCGGGCGGTCGCGTCGACCATGCGGGAGCGCGGGCGGGGTTCGATCGTCAACATCTCCTCGGTGGAGGGGATGCGCGGCAGCACCCACCTGCACGGTTACGTCGCCTCCAAGTTCGGGGTCCGCGGGCTGACGAAGTCGCTGGCCGTCGAGCTCGGGCAGTACGGAGTCCGCGTGAACTCGGTGCACCCCGGCTGGATCGCCACCGACATGACCGCGAAGATCGATCCGTCCGGGCTGCCGATCCCGCTGCGTCGCGGCGGGCTGCCGGGCGACCTGACGGGCACCGTGGTCTATCTGGCCAGCGACGCCTCCGCCTACGTCACGGGCGCCGAGCTCGTGGTCGACGGCGGCATGATCAACGGCGTCGGGCACCTCTGAGCGCTGGTCGCTCCCTTGTTCGTCACAACCGTGCAACATCTCTGAATATGACATACCAACTAGTCGGTTTACCGGCTAGGATGTGACCATCCGACACGAAGAGGTGCCGATGTCCAGCACAGTCCCGCGGCTCGAGGTCGACGGGCTCACCGTCAGGTTCGGTGGGCTCACCGCCCTCGACGACGTCAGCTTCACCGTCGGCGACGGCCAGACCGTCGCCCTCATCGGCCCCAACGGGGCCGGCAAGACGACGGTGTTCAACGCCGTCTGCTCCCTGGTCCGACCCTCCGCCGGAAGGGTGCTCCTGGCGGGCCGACCGGCGCCCGCCTCACCGACCGGGCTCGTCGCCGCCGGGGTGTCCCGCACCCTGCAGGGGCTCGGGCTCTTCGACGCGATGACCGTCGTCGAGAACGTCCTGGTGCCGCTCACCGGGCGTCGCGGCAGCATCGACGCCCACCTCGCCACCGCGACGGCGACCCTGGAACGGCTCGACCTGACACGGCACGCCCGCACCCCCGTCTCCGCGCTGCCCTACCCGGAGCGCAAGCGGGTAGCGCTCGCCCGCGCTCTGGTCACCTCGCCGCGCCTGCTGCTGCTCGACGAGCCCGCCGGAGGACTGGGCGCCGACGACATCGGCGAGCTCTCGCTCGTGGTGCGCGAGCTCGCCGACGAGGGCTGCTCCGTGCTCCTGGTCGAGCACCACGTCGACTTCGTCATGGGGCTCGCCGACCAGGTGGTCGTGCTCGACTTCGGCAAGCGCGTCGCCTGCGGCACGCCCGACGAGGTGCGCGCCGACCCCGCGGTCGAGGCGGCCTACCTCGGGCTGGAGGCCGCGGCCGTGGCGGGAGGGACGGCATGAGCACCCGGACCGACGCCGTCACCGCCACCCGGACCATGCTCGCCGTCGACGGTCTCACCGTCGGCTACGCCGGTGCCCCTGTCCTGGACTCGCTCACCCTGGAGATCGCACCGGGCGCCGTCGTCGCCCTGCTGGGCGCCAACGGCGCGGGCAAGACCACCCTGCTGCGCGCCGTCTCCGGGCTCGTCGCCCCCCGCTCAGGGCGGATCCTGCTCGACGGCGAGGACGTCGGCGCCCTGAAGGTCGAGGACCGTGCCCGGCGCGGTCTCGCCCAGGTGCCCGAAGGACGCAGCGTCGTCGCGGAGCTCACCGTCGAAGAGAACCTGCACCTCGGGGCGCTCTGGAAGGTGCGCGGACGGCGGGCACGACGCGCCGCCGTCGACGGACTCTACGAGCAGTTCGAGCCGCTCGCCCGCCGGCGCAAGGCGCTGGGCCACCAGCTCTCCGGAGGCGAGCGCCAGATGCTCGCCCTGGCCCGCGCGCTCGTCGCCCAGCCGCGCGTCCTCCTGCTGGACGAACCCTCCCTCGGTCTCGCCCCGCGCGTCGTCGCCCAGCTCATGACCACCCTGCGCGACACCGCGCGGCGGACCGGGCTCACCGTGCTGCTCGCCGAGCAGAACGTCACCAGCGCCCTGTCCATCGCCGACCGCGGCATCGTCCTGGGTCTGGGGGAGATCGTCGCCGACGCACCCGCCGCCGACATCGCCGCCGACCCTGCCCTCCGGCACGCCTACCTGGGGTTCTGATGGATCGCCTCGTCTTCCTGCTCGCCACCGGCACTGCCCGTGGCCTCGTCATCGCGCTCTTCGCGCTCTCGCTCGTCATCATCTGGCGGGCCGCGCGCATCGTGAACTTCGCCCAGGCGGCCATGGCGGTCGTCGCCGTGTACGTCGCCTTCGCCGTCACCGGCCTGACCGGGTCGTTCTGGCTCGGGCTCGTCGTCGCGGTCGTCACCGGAGCCCTCGTCGGGTTCGCCGTCGAACGCTGGCTCATCCGGCTCGTGCCCGCGACGACGCCGCTGCCCGGCATGATCGTCGCGATCGGTCTGGTCATGGTGCTCCAGTCCGCGATCGGCATCGCGTTCGGGCCGCAGCACCGGCCGCTGCCGGCCCTGCTGTCGCAGCAGCCGTTCGTGGTCGCCGGAGTGCCCGTGCTCTCGCCCTACGACCTGTTCGTCCTGGTGGTCGCGCTCGGGGTCGTCGTCGGGCTCGCGGTGCTCTTCAACGGCACCACCCTCGGGCTGCAGATGCGGGCCTCGGCGATGGCTCCGGAGGTCTCCCGGCTGCTCGGGGTCCGGGTGCCGCGCATGGTGACGGCCGGCTGGATGTTGTCGGCCGGGGTCGCGGCGCTCGCAGTCATGCTCCTCGTGCCGACCGAGCTCGGCCTGAACGCCCACAGCGGCGACGTCCTGTTCGTCCACGCGTTCACCGTGGCTGTCCTGGGCGGGCTCGACTCGCCGGCCGGCGCCCTCGTCGGCGGCCTCGTGGTCGGCGTCCTCATCAGTCTCGTCACCGGGTTCCTGGGAGCGGGTCTCGCCCCGATCGCGGTGCTCGCCCTGCTCACCGTCGTGCTGCTGGTACGGCCCGGCGGGATCTTCGCGGTCAAGGAGGCCCGGACAGCATGACCACCGACAAGCGACGTGTCCGCGCGATCCTGCTGCGCGCCCTCGTGTTCACCGTCCTGGCCGTGGGCGCGACGTTCCTGCTCGACGACTACCGCAACTACCAGCTCGCGGTGATCGCCGCGACGTTCTGCGCGACGGCGGGGCTCACCCTGCTCGTCGGTCTCACCGGCCAGCTCTCGCTCGGGCACGCAGTGCTCATGGCGGCCGGCGGTTACGGGTACGCGCTCACGGCGACGCCAGCGGCCGACGCCGGACTGGCCGGGCCCGGACGCTTCGCGCTCGGCATCGCCGGCGCTCTCGTGCTGGCGGGCGCCGTCGGCGTCCTGCTCGGGCTGGCGGGCTCCCGGTTGAAGGGCCCGTACCTCGCGGGACTCACCCTCGCGCTGGTGATCGCCCTGCCCGCGATCACCAGCGAGGTGTCCGCCCTCGGCGGCGGCCAGGGGATCGGCGTCCCGTTCGAGGGCGTGCCCGACGCGCTGCGCGGCGTCGTCGGCGTCGAGCAGTGGCACGCCTGGATCGCCGTGGTGGTCGCCGCGGTCGCCGTCACACCGCTCGCGATCATGCGATCCGGCCGGTCCGGGACCCGGATGCGCGCCGTGCACGGCGACGAGACCGCCGCGCGGCTCGCCGGCGTCTCCCCGGCGCGCGTCAAGACGGTCGCGTTCGTCGCCGGAGCCCTGGCCGCCGGGCTGGGCGGTGCGGTGATGGCCGTCGTCACGCAGAACGTCAGTCATGGCGCCTACGACCTCGCCTTCTCGCTGCTGCTGCTCGTCGCCGTCGTCGTGGGCGGCCTCGGCAGCATCGGCGGCGCCGCCGTCGGTGCGGTGCTCGTGGTCCTGCTGCCCTGGCTCATCGACCTGCTGGTCGCCGACGTCGGGCTGCCCTCCGACCTCGAGCAGCGCCTCGCCGGCAACCTCGCCGTCCTCGTCTTCGGTGTGCTGCTCGTCGCGGTCACCGTCGTGTGGCCAGGAGGGCTGTCCCACGCCCTCGGTGGTCGCGTCAGCTCCCTCACCCATCGGCTCCGGCCGACCCGGCAAGTCTCGCAATCGCTCACAGAGAGGTGACCTCCATGCGGACCATCACCACCCGGCGCGCCCGAGCGCGCGCCACCATCGCCGCGCTCGGCGCCGCGACGCTCACCCTGACCCTCGTCGCCTGCGGCGGCGCCGACGAGGCCGTTCCCGGCGTCACCGCCGAGAGCATCACCATCGGCACCCACCAGCCGCTCACCGGCCCCGCCGCCGCGGGGTACTCGTCGATCTCCGCCGCCACCACGGCGTACTTCGACTACGTCAACGCGAACGGCGGTGTCCACGGTCGCCAGATCGAGTACCTGGTCAAGGACGACGGCTACAACCCGGCCAACACCCAGACCGTGGTGCGCGAGCTCGTCCAGCAGGACGACGTGTTCGCGATCGTCAACGGGCTCGGGACGCCCACGCACTCCTCCGTGCTGGACTTCCTCAACCAGAACGAGGTGCCGGACCTGTTCGTCTCGTCGGGGTCGACCGCGTGGAACAACCCCGAGGAGTACCCGTACACCTTCGGCTACAACGCGGACTACCACGTCGAGGGTTCGGCGCTCGGGCAGTACGCCGCCGACGAGCACGCCGGGGAGAAGGTCTGCGTCCTCGGTCAGAACGACGACTACGGCGAGACCTTCCTCGAGGGCGCCAGGATCGCCCTCGGCGAGGACGGCGTCGTCGCCGCCGAGACCTACGAGACCTCCAACCAGGACGTCACCGCACAGATCGGTGCGCTCCAGGGCGCCGGGTGCGAGGTCGTCATGCTCGCCACGGTCAACGGCTTCACCGCGCTGGCGGTCGGCACCGCCGCGGAGATGGGCTTCATGCCCACCTGGATGGCGGCGTCCGCGGGCGGCGACTATCCGACGCTCGTCGGTTTCCTCGGCGAGGACCTGGCGCCCCAGCTCCTCCAGGGCTTCGTGTCCGTCAACTACCTGCCGTTCAACCCGGACAGCGACTGGGTGGAGCTCTTCACCACCATCAACGAGGAGCACAACGGCGGCGCACCGTTCGACGGCAACACCGTCTTCGGCATGAGCGTCGGCTACACGTTCGTGGAGGCGCTGACCAAGGCCGGCGAGGACCCGACCCGCGAGTCCCTCGTCGAGGCGCTCGAGTCCGGTGACGTGGTCGGCAACGGTCTGGCCCCGCTCGGTTACTCGGCCGACAACCACGCCGGCTTCACGACGGCGGGGATCACCACGGTCGACGGTGGCGTCCAGGACTTCGTCGGCACCACCTACGTGCTCGACGGCGACACCGTGGCCCCGGCCGAGCCGGCCCCGCCGGCGGTAGAGGGCGAGGGCATCCCCGCCGAGTGACCCGTGGCCGGACGGGCGATCCTCGTCCGGCCACGATCCTGACGGGACCCGGCGCGCCCCCACGCGCCGGGTCCCGTCGTCGTGCGTCCCGTGAGGTAGAGATTCCGTCCCGCGAGGCTGTGCGCGGGGTAGAGCGGTGGGCCGGCGAGATGGTGCCGCAGGCCCGCGAGGTAGAGCGGGCACGGTGTCAGCGGACCTGCCGGACCGAGACGATGCCGTGGCCCGCGTCGACGTGGCGCGCCCCGTCGGGCAGGAACCCGTTGCGCTCGTAGAAGCGCCGGGCCCGCGGGTTGTCCTCGGCGACCCAGAGCTGGGCGGGCGCACCGGGTTCGACGACGGCGTCGAGCAGGGCCTGGCCGGCGCCGGAACCGTGGTGGGACGCCAGGACGTAGAGCGACATCAGCTCGGCGTCGCGGACCGGCGGGTGGTCGCCGATCTGCCGGCCGGAACCGCCGATCGCGAGCCCGACGACGTCCCCGTCGACGTCCGCGACGCAGACCGAGGCTCCGCCGTCGAGCCGGGACTGCCAGATCGACGTGCGTCGTTCGAGCGTGTCGGTCGTCCAGTGGTCGGCCGGGAGCAGGTGGGAGTACGTCTCGACCCAGGAGGTGTGATGGACGAACGCGCAGGCGGTGGCGTCGTCGGGCGTGGCAGGGCGGATCAGCACGGGCGAACGAACCATGGCGACATTCTTCACCCGCCAGCATCGCGAGGTCGTACTGCAGGTCGCCGGGTCGTACCGCGCGGGTACGACCCGACGACCTGCAGTACGACCTCGCGATGCTGGGTTGGCGGACGGTGGGGACAGTGGGGGTGGGTCAGCGGCGCAGCTGGGCGCGCCCGAGGGACGCGAGGTGCACCTCGTCAGGCCCGTCGGCGATGCGCAGGGAGCGGATGCCGGCGAACATCTCCGCCAGCGGCTGGTCACCGGAGACGCCGGCGGCGCCGAAGAGCTGGATGACCCGGTCGAGGATGCGCTGCACGGCGCGCGGCACCGCGATCTTGATCGACTGGATCTCGGTCATGGCCGCCCGGTTGCCGACGGTGTCCATGAGCCACGCGGTCTTGAGCACGAGCAGCCGCAGCGCCTCGATCTCGACGCGGGCCTCGGCGACCCACTCGCGCACGACGCCCTGCTGGGCGAGCGGCACCCCGAACGTGGACCGGTCGTGCGCGCGCTCGACGGCGAGCGCCAGCGCCCGCTCGGCGGTGCCGAGGGCGCGCATGCAGTGGTGGATGCGGCCCGGCCCGAGCCGCGCCTGGGCCATGGCGAAACCGCCGCCCTCGGTGCCGAGCAGGTTGGACGCCGGCACGCGGGCGTCGTCGAACACGATCTCGGCGTGGCCGCCGTGGTCGCGGTCGTCGTAGCCGAACACGGTCAGGGGGCGTACCACGCGGACGCCGGGGGTGTCGCGGGGGACCAGGATCATCGACTGCTGGTGGTGCCGGTCGGCGTCCGGGTCGGTCTTGCCCATGACGATCAGCAGCTGGCAGTCGGGGTTCATGGCCCCGGTGGACCACCACTTGCGCCCGGTGACGACGTACTCGTCGCCGTCGCGGCGGATGCGGGTACCGATCTGGGAAGCGTCGGACGACGCGACGTCGGGCTCGGTCATGGAGAACGCGGAGCGGATGCGGGCGTCGAGCAGGGGTTCGAGCCAGCGTTCCTGCTGCTCGGGGGTGCCGAACTCCGCGAGGAGCTCCATGTTGCCGGTGTCGGGTGCGGCGCAGTTCATCGCCACGGGGGCCAGGCGGACGCTCCAGCCCGTCGCCTCGGCGAGCGGCGCGTACTGGAGGTTGGTGAGCCCGGCCCCGCGCTCGGACGGCAGGAAGAGGTTCCACAGCCCTTCGGCGCGGGCCTTGGCCCGCAGCTCGTCGACGACGGGACGGAAGCGCCAGTCGTCGGGCGCGGCGGCGAGCTGGTCGTCGAGCACCGGCTCGGCGGGCAGGACGTGGTCGTGCACGAAGGCACGGACCTGCTCGGTGAGCTCGGCGGTGCGGGCGTCGGGGGCGAAGTCCATGTCAGGCGCTCCTGGGTCGGGCGGCCGCACGGGCGAGCCCGTCGGTCGCAAGGGGGGCGACGAGGTCGCCGATGGCGTCGAACCCGTCGCCGACGGTCTCGCCGGCGCGGTAGCGGAAGTGGATCCCCTCGAGGATCACGGCGAGCTTGTAGGCGGCGAAGGCGCGGTACCACCACAGGTCGGGGACGCTGGTGCCCGACCGGGCGGCGTAGGTGTCGACGATCTCGTCGAACGTGGGGTACCCGGCGTCGGGCACGACGGCGCTCACGACGGTGTCGCTGGGCGTGAGGCTGCGGATGTCCCAGTAGAGGCCGAGGAGCCCGAGGTCGACGAGCGGGTCCCCGAGGGTGGCCATCTCCCAGTCGAGGACGGCGGCCACGGTGGGACGGTCGGGCGTCCCGGCGACCAGGGCGTTGTCGAGGCGGTAGTCGCCGTGGACGATGCCGGTGCGGGCGGTCGTCGGCATGCTCGCGCCGAGACGGTCCTGGAGCTCGTCGACCTCGGGCAGGTCGCGGGACCGGGAAGCGTCGTACTGGCGCCGCCAGGTGGCGAGCTGGCGCCCGAGGTATCCGGCCGGGCGCCCGAAGTCGGCGAGGCCGACGTCGTCCGGCGAGACGGCGTGCAGGTCGGCGAGCGTGGTGGCCAGGGTGGTGCCGAGGCGGTGCAGCCCGGCCGCGGTGTAGGCGGCGTTCTGCTCGGGGCGGGAGAGCACCGTGCCGGTGACGCGTTCCATGACGAAGAACGTGGTCCCGGTGACCTCGCGGGTGTCGGCGTCGTCCACGACGTCGACGACGGCGGGGACGGGGACGGCGCTGGCGCTGAGCGCAGAGATGACGCGGTGCTCGCGGTGCATGTCGTGCGCGCTGGTCAGGACGTGGCCCAGCGGCGGGCGCCGGAGCACGAGCGGCCGGCGTGCGCCGTCCACGCGGTAGGTGAGGTTGCTGCGGCCTCCGGCGATCACCTGGGCGGTGAGCGGTGTCGCAGCGTCGGGTGCGAGGTGGGGGTGCTCGCGGGCCAGCCAGCGGGTCAGGCCGGCGCAGTCCAGGCCGGGCACGTCGGTCATCGGCGACCTCACCTTTCTCGTCGGAGCCGGCGTCGGTGCCGGTCGTCCCCACAGCATACCGCGCGGTCGGTATGTGATCGACCGATGCAACAGACACACCGCGTCAGCACCCTTCCCTACGATGTCGGTTGTGACGGACCTCACTGGCTGGCTGCTCGGTACTGATCCCGCGCTGCGCTGGCAGGTCGAGCGCGACCTGCTCGGCCTCGACGGCTCGGCGTGGCGAACGACCCGCGCCCGCGTCGCCACCGAGGGGTTCGGGGCGAGGCTGCTCGCCCACCAGGACGACGACGGTCGGTGGGCCCGCGGCGCGTTCTTCCCGGGGGGCCCTGCGTACTTCGACGTGCAGGGCGAGGGCGACCCGCCCCAGCCCTGGACGGCGACCACCTGGTCGCTCACCTCGTTGCGCCAGTGGGGCCTGGACGCCGCGGTGCTGCAGGCGCGCGACACGCCCGCGCTGCTGGCGCGGCACTGCCGCTGGGAGTACGACGACCTGCCCTACTGGGGTGGCGAGGTCGACTGCTGCATCAACGCCATGACACTGGCCAACGGCGCGTGGCTCGGCGTCGACGTCGCCGAGATCCTCGACCGCCTGACGGGTCCGTCGGGTGGGCACATGGCCGACGGGGGGTGGAACTGCTGGTGGGAGGACGGGGCGCGCGTCTCGTCGTTCTGGTCCACGCTCAGCGTGCTGATCGGGCTGCTGGAGTACGAACAGCTCGTCGGCGGCGGCGGCCGGGCGCGCGAGGCGCGCCGCGCCGGCCAGGAGTACCTGCTGGACCGGCGCCTGATGTATCGGCGCTCCACCGGCGAGCTTGTCGGCGACTGGGTGCGCCGGCTCGAGTACCCGTTCCGGGCCGACTACAGCCTGCTGCGCGCCGGCGACTACTTCCGGCGCGCCGCGCGGTACGACGGCGTCGCCCCGGACGAGCGGCTGGCCGACGCCGTCGCGGCGGTCCGGGCGGCGCGCCGCGACGACGGCACGTGGGCGACGTCGCACCGGCACGCCGGTGACGTGTGGTTCGAGGTCGACGGCGGCGTGGGGGAGCCGTCGCCCTGGCTCACGCTGGCCGGGACCTTGCTGCTGCGCTGGTGGGACGCGGCCTGACGTCCGACGTCAGGCGATCGGCGCCCCGAGCTGCTCGGTGACGGCGGCACGGATCGTGGCGGGGACGGGGACAGGCCGCTGCGTGGTCGCGTCGACGAAGACGTGCGTGAACCGGCCCTCGGCCACGGGCTCGTCGGAGCCGGCACGCACGATCGGCAGGTCCCAGGTGATGCTCGTCGTGCCCAGGCGGGCGACGCCCACGAGGACCTCGAGGTCGTCCGCGGGATAGGCCACCGGCGCACGGAACTCGCACGACGACGCGACGCAGTAGCCGCGGACGTCGCCGGCGGGGTCCAGCCCGGCCTCGCGGATCATCCAGGTGTTCACCGCGGTGTCCATCGCCTGGTAGTAGACGGTGTTGTTGACGTGGCCGTACTGGTCGTTGTCGTTCCAGCGCAGGGCGAAGGCGTGGCGGACGCGGGGCATCGGGTTCCTCTCGGGCGGTGGCGGGCGCGGCTCGCGGTGTGTGGGCTCAGGCGCGCAGCAGGTGGCGGAAGGCGGAGCGGGCGGCGTCGGGGCTCGGCGCCTCCCCGGCGATGAGGTCGGCGTAGGTGAAGGACTCCGAGACCCGGACCAGCAGGTAGGCCAGGGCGTGCGGCTCGATGGCGCCGTCGAACGGGGCGCTGCCCAGACGGGTGCGCACCAGGTGCTCCACCGTCGCGACGTAGCGGTGCTGGATGGGGCTCGCCGTCGTCGTCAGCAGGCGCAGGGCGCGGGCGGGCTCCCGGGCCAGGAACTCGCGGAAGTAGTCGGCCTCGATGAGGTCGGTGGCAAAGTGGGTGAGCAGCTCGGCGAGGTAGGCCGCCGGGGCGACCGGTGCACCGTCGTCGTCCCGCGAGTGCCCGGCGTCGGCGGCGCGCTCCGCCTGCACGAGCGTGGGGACGGCGAGGGACCAGAGGACCTCCGCGAGGAGAGCGTCGCGGTTGCCGACCCAGCGGAACACCGAGGTGCGGTCCACGCCGAGGTCCGTCGCGAGGCCGCCCATGTCGATGCGACCACCTGAGACGAAGGTCTCACGTGCGCGCTCGAAGGCGCGCAACGCGTCGGGGTGGTTGCCGGGGGCCAGGCGTGCGGAGAGCCTGGTGGGTGCAGCCCTCAGGCCGACGTCGGCGATCTCGCTGGTCGCGGTGATCATGGCGGCAGCCTAGCCCGGATCGCGTCGAGGGGTGCAACATCTCCAAAGATGATGCAAGACTGGCGACGAAGGATCGACGACGATCGGAGACGACATGACCATCACCGCGCCGGCGGGCTCGCCCGCCACGCAACGCCTGGAGCGGCTCGACGCCGACTTCTACGGCTTCCAGGACCTGCTGACGCCCGTGGAGCAGGACGCCGTGGCGCAGGTCCGCGCGTTCATGGAGCGCGAGGTGCGCCCCATCGCGGACGACTACTGGGAGCGGGCCGACTGCCCCGTGCACCTGTTCAAGCCGTTCGCCCAGCTCGGCAGCGTCGGCGCCGCCTGGGACGAGACCAGGAAGTTCGAGAACTCGGCAGTCTTCCGCGGCTGGGTCGGCATGGAGCTCGCCCGTGTCGACTCCTCGTTCTGCACGTTCATCGGGGTCTCCAGCGGCCTTGCCATGAGCTCCATCGGCCTCGGCGGTTCGCCCGAGCAGCGCGCGCAGTGGCTGCCCGACATGGCCGGCGGCGACCTCATCGGCGCATTCGGGCTCACCGAGCCGCTGTCCGGGTCCGACACCGCCCGCGGGCTGCGCACCACCGCCACCCGGCACGGCGACACCTGGGTGCTGAACGGCGCCAAGCGCTGGATCGGCAACGCCACGTTCGCGGACGTCGTCGTCATCTGGGCCAAGGACACCGCCGACGACCAGGTCAAGGGCTTCATCGTCCGCAAGGGCACGCCCGGGTTCACCGCGACCAAGATCGAGCGCAAGCAGTCGCTGCGCATCGTGCAGAACGCGGACATCACGCTCGACGGCGTCGAGGTCGCCGAGGCGGACCGTCTCCAGGGCATCGACAGCTTCCGTGACCTGGCGAACGTCCTGCGGGTCACGCGGGACGGCGTCTCCTGGCAGTCGCTCGGCACGATGATCGGCGCCTACGAGGCCGCCGTGAAGTACACCAAGGAGCGCGAGCAGTTCGGCAACCCGATCGCGTCCTACCAGCTCGTGCAGGACAAGCTCGCCACCGCCCTGGGCAACATCACCGCCAGCCTCGGCATGTGCGTCCGCGTGGCGCAGATGCAGGACGAGGGCACGCAGCGCGACCAGCACGCCGCGCTGGCCAAGGCGTTCGTCACCACCCGCATGCGCGAGACCGTCGCGCTGTCCCGCGAGGTGTGCGGCGGCAACGGCATCACCCTCGACACCGGGGTCGCGCGGTTCTTCGCCGACGCCGAGGCCGTCTACACCTTCGAGGGCACCCGCGACATGAACCACCTCATCGTCGGCCGTTCCATCACGGGCCACGCGGCCTTCGTCTGAGAAAGGACCCACACCATGACCGAGGCCTACATCGTGGCCATGGCGCGCTCACCGATCGGGCGCGCGTACAAGGGGTCGCTGCGCGAGCTGCGCGCCGACGACCTCGCCGCCCGGATGGTCCGCGCGGCGCTCGACAAGGTGCCCTCGCTCGACCCGGAGCGGATCGACGACCTGATCCTCGGCTGCGGCCTGCCCGGCGGTGAGCAGGGCATGAACATGGGTCGCATCGTGGCGGTCGCCCTGGGCCTGGACTCCGTGCCCGGCACCACGGTGACGCGCTACTGCTCGTCCAGCGTCCAGTCCACGCGCATGGCGTTCCACGCCATCAAGGCCGGCGAGGGTGACGTGTTCGTCTCCGCCGGTGCGGAGTCCGTGAGCCGCATGGTCAAGGGCTCGAGCGACTACATCGAGGGCCAGCAGCTCGAGAACCCACGGTTCGCCGAGGCCGTCGAGCGCACGGCCAAGCGAGGCGTCGGCGGGGCGCCGACCTGGACGGATCCGCGTGCGGACGGGCTCGTGCCCGACCCGTACATCGCCATGGGGCAGACGGCGGAGAACCTGGCGTCGGTCTACGGGATCACGCGCGACGAGCAGGACGCGTTCGCCGCCCGCTCCCAGCAGCGCGCCGTGCAGGCGGTCGCCGACGGCTTCTGGGCCCGGGAGATCACGCCGGTCGTGCTCGACGACGGCACGGTGGTCTCGGCCGACGACGGCCCGCGCGCCGGGACGACGGTGGAGAAGCTCGCCACGCTGGAGCCGGTGTTCCGTCCTGACGGGACCGTCACGGCGGGCAACGCCTGCCCGCTCAACGACGGCGCGGCCGCGCTGGTGATCGTCTCCGACCGCGTCGTCGACGAGCTGGGGCTGGAGCCGGTCGCCCGCATCGTCTCCACCGGGGTCACCGGGCTGTCGCCGGAGATCATGGGTCTCGGCCCGGTCGAGGCCAGTCGGCAGGCGCTCGCGCGCGCCGGCCTGACGATCGACGACATCGACCTCGTGGAGATCAACGAGGCGTTCGCCGCGCAGGTCATCCCCTCGGCCCGGGAGCTCGGGATCGACGAGGACAAGCTCAACGTGCACGGCGGGGCCATCGCCGTCGGGCACCCGTTCGGCATGACCGGCGCCCGCATCACCGCCACGCTGCTCAACGGGCTGGAGGCCACCGGCGGCCGCTACGGGCTGGAGACCATGTGCGTGGGCGGCGGCCAGGGCATGGCGATGGTGCTCGAGCGCGTCTGACGGGGAGGCGGGCCACGCCCGCACGACCCCGCCGAACGACGGCGAGTGGATCGCCTGAGCGATCACCGCGCGCAGATCAGGTCGGCACTCTGGGTTCTGGTCGGCAGTTCAGACTGCCGACCAGAACCCAGAGTGCCGACCTGATGCGGTGCTCGGCGAGCTAGGGGGTGGGGACGTACAGCGCCAGCGTCTGGGCGACGAGCGCCGGCTTCTCGGCGCCCTCCAGCTCGATCGTCACCGTGGAGGCCAGGCGCACGCCCTGACCGGCCGCCTCGGCGCCGGTGATCTCCACGATGGCGCGGACCCGGCCACCGGCGGGCACCGGCGTCAGGAAGCGGACCTTGTCGAGGCCGTAGTTGACGGCCATCGCCGTGCGCCCCACCTCGAGCAGCTCGCCGGTGAGCTTCGGCAGCAGCGATAGGGTGAGGTAGCCGTGCGCGATGGTGCCGCCGAACGGCCCGGCGGCGGCCCGCTCGGCGTCGAGATGGATCCACTGATGGTCCTCGGTGGCGTCGGCGAACGCGGTGATGCGCGGCTGCTCCACGGCGAACCACTCGCCGGTCGCCGTCGAGCCGACGGCGTCGGCCAGCGCGGCGGGGCTCTCGACGACGATCCGTTCGCCCGTCGTCGCGCTCATGCGCGCGGCCCGCCCGCCACGTAGAGCACCTGGCCGCTGGTGAACCCGGCCTCCTCGGAGCAGAAGAACGACGCCGCAGCGGCGATGTCCTCCGGCTGCCCGACGCGCCCGACGGGCACCTCGGAGGCCATGTGCGCCAGGAAGTCCTCCAGCGGCACGCCCACGCGGCGGGCCGTCTCGGCGATCATCTCGGTGGCGATGACCCCCGGCGCGATGGCGTTGGCGGTGACGCCGAACTTGCCGAGCTCGATGGCGAGGGTCTTGGTGAATCCCTGCATCCCGGCCTTGGCGGCGGCGTAGTTGGCCTGGCCGCGGTTGCCGAGCGCGGACGTGCTGGACAGGTTCACCACCCGGCCCCACTTCGCGTCGACCATGGCGCTCTGCACGGCGCGCGTCATGAGGAACGCGCCGCGCAGGTGGACACCGAGCACCGAGTCCCAGTCGTCGGTCGACATCTTGAACAGCAGGTTGTCGCGCAGGATCCCGGCGTTGTTGATCAGGATGGTCGGGGCGCCGAGCTCGGCGGTGACGCGGGTGACGGCGTCGGCGACGGACTGCTCGTCGGCCACGTCCACGCCGACGCCGATCGCGCGGTGCCCGTCGGCGACGAGCTTGGCGGCGGTCTCGGCCGCGACGTCCTCGAGCAGGTCGAGCACGGCGACGGCGTGGCCGTCGGCGGCGAGGCGGGCGGCGACGGCGGCGCCGATGCCGCGAGCGCCGCCGGTGACGATCGCGACGCGGCTGGTGGAGGCTGTCATGCGGGGTTCCTCTCGTCGAAGGTGATGAGCTGGCGCAGCTCCTCGCCGGCGGCGAGGCGGTCCAGCGCGCGGGGCAGGTCGTCGAGCCCGATGCGGGCCGAGACGAGCCGTTCCAGCGGCAGTCGTCCTGCTCGCCAGAGTTCCACGTATCGGGGGATGTCGCGGCCCGGGACGGCGGAGCCGAGGTAGGAGCCGACGACGGTGCGCGCCTCGGCGGTGAGGCTCAGGGGCGCGAGGCTGGCGCGGTCGTCGGGGGAGGGCAGGCCGACGGTGACGGTGGTGCCGCCGGGTGCGGTGAGGGCGTAGGCGGTCTCGAACGCGCGGGCGGACCCGGCGGCCTCGACGACGACGGGGGCGCGCACGCCGTCGTCGAGCGCCTGGGCGGGGGCCAGGGCGCGGACGGCCCCGAGCTCGCGGGCGAGATCGAGCTTGGCCGGGACGGTGTCGACGCCGATCACCTCGTGCCCGAGCGCGTGGGCCACGAGCAGCGCGGCCATGCCGACGCCGCCGAGCCCGACGACGACGACGGTGTCGCCGGGGGCCGGGCGCCCGGCGTTGAGCACCGCTCCGCCGCCGGTGAGCACGGCGCAGCCGAGCAGGGCGGCGACGTCCGCGGGGACGTCGTCGGGCACGGGCACGACGGACGCGGCCGAGACGACGGCGTGGGTGGCGAAGGCGCTGACGCCGAGGTGGTGGTGGACCTCGGCGTGGTCGCGGTGCAGGCGGCGCACGCCGCCGACGAGCGTGCCGGCGGCGTTGGCCGCCGACCCGACGGTGCACGGCAGGCGGCCCTCGGTGGCGCAGGCGTCGCAGACGCCGCAGCGGGGCAGGAAGGTCATGACGACGCGGGCGCCGACGGTGATGCCGGTGTCGGTCGGGATGCCGTCGCCGAGACGTTCGACGATGCCGGCGGCCTCGTGGCCGAGCAGCATGGGCGTGGGGCGCACGCGGTTGCCGTCGACGACGGACAGGTCGGAGTGGCACAGCCCGGCCGCCTCGATGCGGACGGCGAGCTCGCCGTGGCCGGGCGGGTCGAGCTCGAGCGGCCCCACGGTCAGGGGGCGGGACTCGCTCCAGGGTGCGGGTGCGCCGCAGCGCTCCAGGACGGCACCGATGATCTGCACGGTCGTGACCTCCTCGTCGGACGTCCTCCGAGCATACCGACCATGCGGTATGCCGAGAAGCGGGACGGCGTCGCACGTCTGATCAGCGCGGTTGACAGCCGGTGACCGCGGGCGTGTACTAGAGGTGTTCGAACATGCGTTCGAAGACGTTTCGAACTTGCAGCGCCGGTCAGCCCGACCGACAGCACCACCGCCGGGAGGAGGGCCGCATGAGCGTGGTCCCCGAGGTCCTGCCCCTGTCCCGGGCTGCCGACCTGGCCCCGGACCTGGTTCCGAACCGAGCCGCGGACCGGAACGCCGACCGGGCCGAGCGGCACGCGCGGGCGCTCGCCGCCCTGCACGGCGCCGAGCTCGGCCACCGGCGCCTTCCGCGTCCCGCGCCGGAGCCGGGGGCGCAGCCGCCCTCGCCGCAGCAGCCCTCCAGCGCGCAGCCCCCGACCCGCCCCGACGGGCTGCCGGCCCGACGGCGGTCGGTCGCCGAGTCGTCCCGGAACGGGCCCGTGGTCCGCGCCGTCCATCCCGCCCTGGCGCCCCTGCTGCCCGGCGGGGTGCTGCCCGCCGGCGGCGTGCTCGCCGTGCAGGGCTCCACCAGCCTGCTGCTCGGTCTGCTCGCCGCCCCCTCGCGCGAGGGCGCCTGGACCGCGCTGGTCGGCGCGCCCGCCGTCGGGCTGCTCGCCGCCGCCGACGCCGGCATGGCGCTCGGGCGCACCGTCGTCGTCCCCGCCCCCGGCCCGGACGCCTCCCTCGCGCTGGCCGCGCTGCTGGACGGCATGGACCTGGTCGTCGTCGGCCCGGACGCCGCGCTCACCGAGGCCGACCGGCGCCGTCTCACCGTCCGCGCCCGCCAGCGCGACGCTGTCCTGGTGCCCACCGCACGGTGGCCCGGCGCGCACGTCACGCTGGACGCCCGCGGCGGGAGCTGGTCCGGTGCGGACGCCGGAGCGGGCTGGCTGCGCCAGCGGACGCTGCGCGTCCTGCGCACCGGGCGCGGCGTGGCGGCGCGGCCCGTCGAGATCGACGTCGAGGTGCCGCTCACCGCGTCCGAGGCCGCCGCCGGGCAACGGTCCCGCAGCGCGCCCGGCGCGCCCGGCACGGCTCACGCCGCCGGGCAGCACCTGAGGATCGCATGAGCACCCCCGCGCTGGGCGCGGACGCCGCGACCCGCACCGCCGTCCTGTGGGTCCCCGACTGGCCGGTGGTCGCCGGGCTCACCGCGGCCGGGATCGACGCGCACGTACCCGCCGCCGTCCTCGGCGCACCCTCCGGGGGCGGGACGCGGGCGGGGCGCAGCGTCGTGGCCACCTCCGCCGTCGCCCGCACCGCCGGGGTGCGTCGCGGCATGCGCCGTCGTCAGGCCCAGGAGGCCTGCCCCGACCTGGTGCTCCTGGAGACCGACGACGCCCGCGGCGCCCGCGCGTTCGAGCCCGTGGCGACCGCCGCCGAGACGGTCGTCGCAGGGCTGGAGATCGCCCGTCCCGGCCTGGTGCTGCTGCCCGCCGACGGCGCCGCCCGCTACCACGGCTCCGAGCGGGCCCTCGCCGAACGCCTCGTGGCCGCCGTCGCCGAGGTCGGCCACGAGTGCCAGGTGGGCGTGGCCGACGGGCTGCTCGCCGCAGTGCTGGCCGCCCGGGCCGACGCCGTCGTGCCCGCCGGCGGCTCGGCGGCCGCGCTCGCGTCCCGCCCCGTGGGCGACCTGGTGCACGCCGTCTGCGACCCCGGCGTCGTGACCGCGGTGCGCGAGGCCGTCGACCTGTGGCGACGGCTCGGGCTGCGCACGCTCGGGGACCTCGCCGCGCTGCCCGCCGCGAGCGTGGCATCGCGCTTCGGCGACCTGGGCGCCTGGGCGCACCGGCTGGCGTGCGGCCACGACGAGCGCCCGCCCGCCCGACGCCGGATCGACGCCGACCTCGCCGTGGGCACCGACCTCGACCCGCCCGCCGACCGGGTCGACGTCGCCGCCTTCGCCGCCCGCCGTCTCGCCGAGGAGCTGCACGCCCTGCTCGTCGCCCACGGGCTGGCCTGCGCGCGCCTGCGCATCACCGCCCGCACGGCCTCCGGCGAGCTGGAACGCCTGTGGCGCACCGACTCCGCGACCGGCGGGCTCGACGCCGCCCGCATCACCGACCGGGTGCGCTGGCAGCTCGAGGGCTGGCTCACCGACTCGGCGCTGCGCCGCACCGGCACCGACGGCTCGCCGCACGTCGAGCCCGTCGTGCACCTGGCGCTCGCGGCGGAGGACGTCGCCCCGGCCGGGACGCACCAGCCGAGCCTGTGGGGGCCCGACGCGGGCGGGGACACCCGGGCCCG
Source organism: Isoptericola sp. GX10416 (assembly GCF_056590155.1). Taxonomy (NCBI): domain Bacteria; kingdom Bacillati; phylum Actinomycetota; class Actinomycetes; order Micrococcales; family Promicromonosporaceae; genus Isoptericola; species Isoptericola sp. GX10416. The sequence continues at coordinate 90,093 of NZ_JBWPVO010000010.1, forward strand.
GGCGGCGCTGGACCGCGTCCAGGGCCTGCTCGGCGGGGACGCCGTCCTCGCGGTCCGCCTCCAGGGCGGGCGCGACGCCCGCTCGCGCGTGCGGCTGGTGCCCTTCGGCGAGGAGGCGGCGCTCGCCCGCGACCCCGACCGCCCGTGGCCCGGCGCGCTGCCCAGCCCCGCACCCGCCACGGTCCTGCCCGACCCGAGCCCGGCCGGGCTGCTCGACGCCGCGGGGCGCGCCGTCGTCGTCGACGCCCGGCTCGCGATGAGCGCCGCGCCCGCCTGCGTGCGCTGGGGCGACGACGAACGGGCCGTGGTCGCCTGGGCGGGACCGTGGCCGCTCGCCGAACGCTGGTGGACGCCCGCGCCCGTGCGTCGCGTCCACCTGCAGGCGCTGCTCGACGACGGTCGGGGACTGCTGCTCGCCCAGACGGCCGGCACCTGGACGGTGGAGGCCCTGTATGACTAGATACGCCGAGCTGCACGCCCACTCGGCGTTCAGCTTCCTCGACGGCGCCAGCCATCCCGCCGAGCTGGCCGCGGAGGCGTCCCGGCTCGGCCTGGAGGCGCTTGCCCTGACCGACCACGACGGTCTGTACGGCGTCGTCCGGTTCGCCGAGGCGGCCCGCGCGGTCGGGCTGCCCACCGTGTTCGGTGCCGAGCTGCACCTGCCCGCCCCCGTGCCGGGCGGCGCCCCGGTGCTGGACCCGCCCACCGGCGTCCCCGACCCGCGGGCCACCCACCTGCTCGTCCTGGCCCGCGGCGCGGACGGCTACCGCAACCTGTCCCGGGCCATCGCCACCGCCCACCTGGAGGCAGGGGTCAAGGGGGCGGCCCGCTACGACCTCGACCGCCTGGGCGCCGAGGCCGCCGGGCAGTGGCTGGTCCTGACCGGCTGCCGCAAGGGCGCGGTGCGGCGGGCTCTGGAGACCGCTGCCGCGGGCGCCGGCACCGACCCGCTGGGTGCGGCCCGCGCCGAGCTGGACCGGCTCACCGGCGTCTTCGGCCGGGACAACGTCGCCGTGGAGATCACCGCCACCGCCGACCCCCGCGACGCCGACCTCCACGACGCGCTCGCCGGCCTCGCCCGCGACGCGGGCCTGCCGCTGGTGGCCACCACCGCCGCGCACTACGCGCGCCCCCGGGACGCCGACCTGGCGGGGGCGCTCGCGGCGGTGCGGGCCCGCTCCTCGCTGGACGACCACGACGGCTGGCTGCCCGGCGCGCCGACGGCTCACCTGCGCTCCGCCGCGGAGATGGCCAGGCTGCACCACCGCCACCCCGGCGCCGTGCCCGCGGCGGCCGACCTGGCGGCGCAGTGCGCGTTCGACCTGCACCTCGTGGCCCCCGACCTGCCGCCCTACCCGGTGCCCGCGGGCCATGACGAGGCGAGCTGGCTGGCCGAGCTGGTCCGCCGCGGCGCCACGCAGAGATACGGCCCGCGACCCGGTCCCGGACAGAGCGAACGGGTGCCCGGCGCGTGGGCGCAGATCGACCACGAGCTGCGCGTCATCACCCAGCTGGGCTTCCCGGGGTACTTCCTCGTGGTCTACGACCTGGTGGAGTTCTGCCGCCGCGAGGGCATCCTGTGCCAGGGCCGGGGGAGCGCCGCCAACTCCGCGGTCTGCTACGCCCTGGGCATCACCGCGGTCGACGCCGTCCATCACGGGCTCTTGTTCGAGCGGTTCCTGGCGCCCGAGCGCGACGGTCCGCCGGACATCGACGTCGACATCGAGTCGGTGCGCCGCGAGGAGGTCATCCAGCACGTCTACGCCCGGTTCGGGCGCACGCACGCGGCGCAGGTCGCCAACGTCATCACCTACCGACCGCGCTCGGCCGTGCGGGACGCCGCCCGCGCGCTGGGGTACGACGTCGGGCAGGCCGACGCGTGGAGCAAGTCCATCGAGCGCTGGGGGTCGCTGCGCGGACCGGACCCGACCAGCCCGGCAGCGGACCGTGCCGTCGGGGCGGCGCGTGCCGCGGCGGGCGCGCCGGCGGTCCCGGTGACGCGGCGCGACGCCCGGGAGGCGCACGTCGCGGCGCTCTGGGAAGGGCGACCCGCCCGCGAACCCTCGTCCACCTCCCCGGCACGGTTCGTCGACGTGCTCGCCGAGGACGTGCGCCGGGCGGACGACGCGCACGACGTCGTCCCTGCCCAGGCCCCGCCGTCGGCGCAGGAGGAGGGCACCATCCCGGCGCCGGTGCTGGACCTGGCCGACCGGTTCCTGCGCCTGCCGCGGCACCTGGGCATCCACTCGGGCGGCATGGTGATGTGCGACCGGCCCGTCATCGAGGTCTGTCCGGTCGAGTGGGCGCGGATGGAGGGGCGCACCGTGCTGCAGTGGGACAAGGAGGACTGCGCGGACGCCGGGCTGGTGAAGTTCGACCTGCTGGGCCTGGGGATGCTCACCGCGATCCGGTACGCCTTCGAGGGGGTCGAGGCCCGCGGCGGTGAGCGCCTGGAGCTGCACACCCTGCCGCCCGAGGACCCGCGCGTGTACGACCTGCTGTGCGCCGCCGACACCGTCGGGGTGTTCCAGGTGGAGTCACGCGCCCAGATGGCGACCCTGCCGCGGCTGCAGCCCCGCTGCTTCTACGACGTCGTCGTGGAGGTCGCGCTCATCCGCCCGGGCCCGATCCAGGGGCAGTCGGTGCACCCCTACATCGAGCGCTCCCGGGGCCGGGCGCCCGTCACGTACCTGCACCCGCTGCTGGAGCCGTCCCTGAAGCGCACCCTGGGGGTGCCGCTGTTCCAGGAGCAGCTCATGCAGATGGCGATCGACGTCGCCGGGTTCAGCCCGGCCGAGTCGGACCAGCTCCGCCGGGCGATGGGTTCCAAGCGGTCGGTCGAGCGGATGGAGGCGCTGCGCGACCGGCTCTACGCCGGGATGACGGAGCGCGGCGTCCCGGCGGACGTGCAGGTGCAGATCTACGACAAGCTCAAGGCGTTCGCCGACTTCGGGTTTCCCGAGTCGCACGCCTACTCGTTCGCGTTCCTCGTCTACGCGAGCGCCTGGCTCAAGGTGCACGCCCCGGAGGCGTTCTACGCCGGGCTGCTCGCCGCGCAGCCGATGGGGTTCTACTCCCCGGCCTCCCTCGTGGCGGACGCCCGCCGGCACGGGGTGCAGGTGCTGCGCCCGGACGTCAACGCCTCGGCGGCGCTGGCCGGTGTGGAACGGGTCGAGACGTCCGGCGCTGCCCCCTCGCCCGCCGACAAGGACGGCGGTAGGGACGGTGGTGGGGGAGTCGGGCTGGTGGGGCTGGACGTCGATGCGGCGCTGGCCGTCCGGCTCGGGCTGGGCGCGGTGCGTGGTCTCGGGTCCGACGTCGCCGAGCGGATGGTCGCCGAGCGGGCGGCGGGCGGCCCGTTCCGCGACCTGCGCGACCTGGTGCGCCGGGTCGAGCTGTCCACCGCGCGGCTGGAGGCGCTGGCCACCGCGGGCGCCCTGGAGCCGCTCGGCGTGACCCGGCGCGAGGGGCTGTGGGCTGCGGGGGCGCTCGGCCAGGAGGGCCCCGGCACGCTGGAGGGCGTCAGCGTCGGTGTCGGCGCGCCGCCGCTGCCCGACATGGACCCCCTGGAGATCGACGTCGCCGACACCTGGGCCACCGGCATCACCCCGGACTCGACCTCACCGCTGGAGCACGTCCGCGCCGGGCTCGACCGTCAGGGGGTGCTCACCGTGGACGCGGCGATGCGGGCGGAGCCCGGGACCCGCATCGCCGTCGGCGGCGTCGTCACGCACCGTCAGCGACCCGGCACCGCGGGCGGCGTGACGTTCCTGTCGCTGGAGGACGAGACCGGGCTGCTCAACGTCATCTGCACCCCGGGTCTGTGGCGCCGGTTCCGCACCGTGGCCCGGGGTGCGCCCGCGCTCGTGGTGCGCGGCCGGGTGGAACGGGCCGACGGCGCGGTCAACCTGCTCGCCGAGCACCTCGCCGTGCTCCGCCTGCCGGTGACGACCCGGTCGCGGGACTTCCGCTGACGGTGTCGCCGCGAGCGCCAGCGGCCCGACGGCGCTCGCGGCGACCGCGGGCGAGCTCGGTCGCGAGCGCGTCCAGGGGCTGGGCGAACGGGTCGGCGAAGGCCGCGAGCCAGTCGCGCGCGACGTCGAGCCCGGTGTCGTCGAGCATGTAGACGCGCCGGGTCCCCTCGGCGCGCACGCGCACGAGGCCCGCCTCGCGCAGCACCCGCAGGTGCTGGGAGACGGCGGGCTGGGAGATGGGGGTGACCCCCTGGACCGCCGTGACCAGGTCGCCGGCGCCCGCCTCGCCCGCCCCGTGCACGAGCCGCAGCAGGTGTCGGCGCACCGGGTCGCCGAGCGCGGCGAAGACCCGTCCCGCCGCGCCCTGCGCGTCCGTGCCCGGTCCGGTCACCTCACGCCTCGGGGACCGTCGTGTAGAACGCGACGGTGCGCTCGGCGGCCGCCCGGGCGTCGGCCGCGTCGTCGCCGTCCGCGACGGCGGCCTCGGCCCAGCCGATGGCCGCCGCTCCGACGAACTCCTTGCCCGCGTCGGACACGGTCCACGCCTCGGCCTCGGCCGGGTCCGACGGCGCACCGGAGGTGAGGTGGAGAGCGAGGCCCATGAGTGCCAGGTCCCAGCCCACGCCGACGGCGCCGGGGCCGTACTGCTCCCAGAACTCCGGCTGCACGGGCGCCTCGTGGACGAGCTCCAGCGTGGTGCCGCCGTCGTGCGGGCGCAGCGTGACCGTCACCCACGAGACGCCGCCGCCGAACTCCCAGGTGACGGCGAAGGCCTCGGGCCGCTGGCAGCGCAGCACGGTGCCACCCGCGTTGCCCTCGAGCTGGTACGTCCCGCCCTCCACGAGGTCGCCGCTGACCGGCATGAACCAGCGCGTGATCCGCTCCGGGTCGGTGAGGGCGCTCCAGAGGTCGCCGCGGGTCGCGGTGTACGAGCGGCGGGCGACGGCGACGCGGGTGGGCTCGCCGTCGCGCTCCCCGCTGCGCACCTCGCGGGTGACGAGGCCGGCGGTGGCGACGGGGTCGATGTCGATGCTCATGGTGACTCCTTAAGTAGAGACTTATAGACAACCATGGACCGGGTCTCCCTGTCGAGGCCGACGTCGGCGGCGGGGCCTACGCTCGCGTCATGGCCTTCCGGATCGAGCCGGCCACCTCCGACCGGTTCGACGACGTCACCACCATGCTCGACCCGCGCGGTCACGAGCAGGTCTGCTGGTGCCTGCACTGGCGTCATCCGCCCGGCCTGCCACCCGACGGGCGCAGGGAGCACCTGCGCGACCTCTGCGCCCACGAACCGCCCGGGCTGCTCGCCTACCTCGATGAGGACGAGGACGACGACGGTGCGGACCGACCGGGTGCCCAGAAGCCGGACGCCGGCGGGACCGTCGTCGGCTGGGTCGGCCTCGCACCGAGGTCAGCCGCCGTCGCGCTCCAGCGGTCCCGGGTCCTGCCGGTCGGCGAACCCGAGGACTGGCCCACGACGTGGGTGGTGCGCTGCTTCGTCGTCCGGGTCGGGTACCGCCGGCGCGGCGTGGCCCGGGCGCTGCTGCGGGGCGCCGTCGAGCACGCCCGCTCCCGGGGCGGGCGGGTCGTCGAGGGTTTCCCGGTCGATCCCGAGCCGGGCCGCCGGGTCCCGGTGAGCGCCGCCTTCGTCGGAACCGTGCGGTTGTTCGCCTCCGAGGGCTTCGAGACGGTCGGCGACACCCTCGCCACGAGCGGCAGGCTGCCGCGGCTGCACCTGCGGCTCGTCCTCGGCGCGTCCTGACGACGGCGCCAGCCGCGCCCGGGCGGGCGCGGCCGGCGGAGCCGTCTCACCAGGCCTGGGCGAAGACGTCGGCGAACAGTTCGTCGACGTCGACCTCCAGCCCACGGGCGACGAACCAGGAACCGATGTTGCGGCAGTCGCGGTGCAGCAGGTCCGCACCGAACGGGTTCGCCACCAGGTCGACGACCTGGGGCAGGTCGATGACCACGAGCCGCTCGCCGTCCGCGAGCACGTTGTACGGCGACAGGTCGCCGTGCGCCCAGCCGAGTCGGGCCAGGACGCCCATCGCGGTGCGGACCTGCTCGTAGTAGTCGGCCAGCAGGTCGGGCGCGGGTCGCACCTGGGCGAGGCGGGGCGCCGCGACCGCGGCGCCGTCGGCCTCGACGTGGCCGACGAACTCCAGGAGCAGCTCGGTCCCGTCGATCTGGACGGGGTAGGGGACCGGGGCGCCGGCGTCCCACAGGGCGCACAGCGTGGCGAACTCGGCGTCCGCCCACTGGGTCGCCCGCACCGAGCGGCCCCAGGCGGAGTGCCTGTCCTGGGTCGCGCGCTGGTCACGGCTGCGCCGCTCGCGCCGTCCCTCGGTGTAGGCGCCGGAACGGTGGAACTGCCGGTGGTCGGTGTCGCGGTAGCGCTTGGCGGCGAGCAGCACCGCCTGGTCGGGGTCGTCGGGCATGGCGCGTTCCACGAGGAAGACGTCGGCCTCCTTGCCCGTCTTGAGGATGCCGAGCTCGGTGTCGAGGGCGGCGGCCGCGGTCACGACCCAGGCGGGTCGCGGCTCGGGTCCGCGCTGCCCCTTGGCGACGCCGGTCCAGGTGGACCAGCGCTGGCCCGTGCCCGGCTCGGGCAGGTCGGTCTCGGTGGCGAGGAAGGTCAGGTCGATCGGGTGATCGGGGTGGTGCAGGGACACGGGAGGATCCTTCGGGTGGTGACGACGGTGGACGTGCTGCTCTGGTCCATCGCTCTGCCCTCCTTCCGGTCCGGCACGCGTCGGTCGCGTGCGCCTCGTCGAGTGTGCCGCCCCGGGCCGGGGTCGCGCACGGGATTTTCGGGCTACGGTGCCGACATGTCCTTCGAGGCGGTGGCCGACGGCGTCCTGGTCCGCACGAGCCGGCGCGAGAGCACGACGACGACGCTCGTGCTCGGGGCGACGCTGCCCGGCGATCGGCGTGCCGGGCTGCTGGTGGACCCGGCCCGGGACACCGACGAGCTGGAGGCGATCGCCGACGAGCTCGACGAACGTCGGGTCACGGTGGTGGCCGGTCTGGCGACGCACGCGCACCACGACCACCTGCTGTGGCACCCGCGCCTCGGGATCGCCCCACGGTGGGCCTCGCCGGCCGTGGTGAGCGTCGTCGACCAGCACCGTGAGGCGTTGACGCGGGCGCTGGAGGCCGACGCCGCCTACCCGCCCTCGGTGCTCGGCCTCTTCGCCGACGTCCGGTCCGTACCGGCGGGCGCGACCGGGGTCCCGGACCCCGACGGCGTGCTCCCCGCGACGGTGCTCGTCGTCCACGACGCCCACGCACCGGGCCACACCGCGCTGTGGCTGCCCGGACCCCGCGTGCTGGTGGCGGGCGACATGCTCAGCGACGTCGAACCGCCGCTGCCGTGGGACGAGATCACCGGGGCGGCGGACCTGGTGTCCTACCGCGCCGGGCTCGACGTGCTGGCGCCGTTCGTGGCGCAGGCCCGGGTGCTCGTGCCAGGGCACGGGACGCCGTCGGACCGCCCGCTGGACCGCCTTGACGCCGACCGGCGGCGTCTGGAGGAGATGGCCCGGGACCGCTGAGGCCGGCGGACGGTCAGGCGAACAGCGCGACGACGCCGTCCCAGACGGCCATCGTGTCGTAGCCCATCTGGTCGAGCATCGCCCAGGCGACCCCGACGAGCGCGTACGCGCTGACCGGCGTCATGAGCACCCACTCGCGCCAGGACCCGGCGTCGCCCAGGAGCGGCAGCGACAGGTTGCCCTTCGGGCTCCACATGTCGTCGAAGGGCAGCCAGCGGTGCCGCCGCACCCAGCGCGGCGAGCGGAACCGCAGCGGCCACAGCAGCGGGACGCCCCGCGTCGTCAGGAAGTCGCCCAGGATGTGCACCGCGCACCCCAGCCCGACGCAGAACGGCATCCAGTACCACTCCTCGGGCGCGAACACGGCGACGAAGGCGGCCAGCGAGATCGACAGGCTCCACGTCCACCACCGGCGCTGCCCGGTGAGCTTGAGCGCGCGCACGGCGAACGCGATGAGCAGCACCGCCATGATGCCGGGGCCGATGAGGACGTCGCCGAACCGGTCCGTGTGGAACGACAGCTTGCCCACCAGCCAGGCGATCGCCGTGAACGCGGCGATGCCGAGGATCGAGTGGGTGCCGTTGCGGTGCCCGCCGGACAGCGTCGAGACCAGCTTGGTGACGGCCTCGGACACCGGGGGCAGCGAGTGCGAGATGGTGCCGTTGTGGTGGTCGGCGTCGGGCAGGAGCGCCGCACCCGCGCAGACCAGCGCGCCCGTCATGACCCCGACGTCGGAGACGGGGTACCAGCCGAAGGCGATCGGGGTCGAGGCGGTGACGGCCACCCAGGCCGCCGCCCCGGAGGCGGCGTGGTGCCCACCCATCATCGGCGCTCGTTCTCCTTCGTCCGGTCTGCGGCCCGATGACCGATTGGTCCGGGTCGCCCCGAACGCTACACGTCGGTGCCGACGGCGCGGGACCGCGCCCGTGCCAGCACGCCGGCGACGTCCGGCGGGCGCCACCCGGCCGGCTTGAGCACCTTGCCGTCCTCTCGGCGCAGCGCGACGCCGTCCGGTCCGAGCTTGGCCATGTTGGAGGCGTGGATCTCGGTGAAGACCTCGTCGCCGGGGATGCCGCACTCGATCTCGAGCCCGTGCAGCACGTACCGCAGGTCGCCGGTGGCGTCCGCCGTCTCCACGAGGTCCGCGTCGTCGAGCGGACCGTCCACCACCGACGCGATGGCCTGCTCCACCACGGCGCGCGCGCCGGGCCCCAGCAGCGCTCCGGTGAGCTCGGCGAACTCCTCGGCGACCAGCCGGTAGCGCATCCGCAGCCGGTCGTCGGGCAACGCAAGGTCGGGCGCCCCGTCGTTGACGCGGACGTCGAACGCCTCGTGGAACTGCCGGACCAGCTCTCGTTCGTCGACCATGGTCGGACGCTAGCCGATCTCGAGCCGTGCGATGGCTCCCTCACTCCTCGGGATGCTCCTTGAAGCCGGCGGTCCGGGTGCCGGGTCCCTGGATGCCGGACAGGATGCGGGCGGAGTTGACGAGCCCGACGTGGCTGAACGCCTGCGGCACGTTGCCGAGCTGGCGCCCGGCGTCGACGTCGTACTCCTCGGCCAGCAGGCCGAGGTCGTTGCGCAGGCCGAGCAGCCGCTCGAACAGCGCGCGGGCCTCGTGGTCGCGCCCGATGCCGTGCAGCGCGTCCACGAGCCAGAAGCTGCAGATGAGGAACGTGCCCTCCGCACCGGGCAGCCCGTCCACGCGGTCGTCGGCGTGCGTGTGATAGCGCAGCAGCAGGCCGTCCTGGCTCAGCTCGCGCTGCACCGCCTCGACGGTCCCGACGACGCGGTGGTCGGTCCACGGCAGGAACCCGACCCGGGGGATCAGCAGCAGGGAGGCGTCCAGACCGTCCGAGCCGTAGAACTGCGTGAACGTGTTGCGCTCCGCGTCGTAGCCGCGGGTCAGGACGTCGGTGCGGATGGTCTCACGCAGGGAGCGCCATCGGTCCACCGGCCCTTCGAGGCCGAACTTCTCGACGGAGCGGATCATCGCCGCGACTCCGGCCCAGGCCATGACCCGCGAGTGCACGAACGCCTGCCGAGGTCCGCGGACCTCCCACAGCCCGTTGTCGACGTCGTCCCAGTGGCCTTCGAGGAAGTCGAGCATCGCCTTCTGCAGGTTCCAGGTGTCGACGTCCTCGCTCACCCCGTTGGAGCGGGCGAGGTGCAGCGCCACGAGCGTCTCTCCCCAGACGTCGAGCTGGAGCTGGTCGGCCGCGCCGTTGCCGATGCGCACGGGAGCGCTGTTCTCGTAGCCAGGGAGCCAGTCCAGCGACGTCTCGGGCAGCCGACGGCGGCCGTCGAGCCCGTACATGATGCGCAGCTGGGACGGGTCGCCGGCCACGGTGCGCAGCAGCCACTCGCGCCAGGCGCGGGCCTCGCCCGTGTGCCCGGTGCCGAGCAGGGCCAGGAGGGTGAACGACGCGTCCCGCAGCCAGCAGTAGCGGTAGTCCCAGTTGCGCACGCCCCCGACGAGCTCGGGCAGGGACGTCGTGGCCGCGGCCGCTATGGCGCCCGTGGGGGAGTAAGTGAGGGACTTCAGCGTGATCAGGGAGCGGCGCACGGCCTCCGGCCACTCGCCGTCGTACGACGTCTGCCCGACCCAGTCGCTCCAGAAGTCGAGGGTGCCGGCCAGCGCGACGGTGGCGTCGACCGGGGCGGGTTCGGGCTCGTGGGACGGGTGGTGGGAGAGCACGAACGTGACCCGGTCGCCCGCGGCGACCTCGAAGCGGGAGCGGACGGCGCCGTCGACGATCGAGACCTCCTGCGGCACCGGGGCGGACAGACTGAGCGCATCCGGTCCCGCGACCGCGCCGACCGTTCCGGCGCGGCGGCTGCCCAGCAGCGTGTCGGCCCGGGTGATCCACGGCGCGACGTGCCCGTAGTCGAAGCGGGGCACCATCTCGCTGAGCATCGCGACCCGTCCGCTGACACCCTCGACGATGCGCACCAGGTCGGCGGTGCGCCCGCGCGGCGGCATGAGGTCGGTAACCCGGACGTGCCCGTCCGGGGTCTCCCACTCGGTGTCCAGCACGAGCGTCTCGCCGCGGTACCCGCGGCGGGTGCAGAGCCCGCCCGACGACGGCGCGACACGCCAGAAGCCGTGGCGTTCGTCGCCCAGCAGGGCGGCGAAGCAGGCCGGGTCGTCGATGTCGGGCAGGCAGAGCCAGTCGATCGAGCCGTCGCGCCCGACCAGGGCGACGGTCTGCAGGTCGCCGACGATGCCGTAGTCCTCGATGCGCAGTGCCATCGCCCTCACGCTAGGTCAGCGCCGTGACCTGCGCCACGGCTCGGTGGTTTGCAGGTCGGGGGCGGTGCCGTGCTATGTTTTTCCCCGCACCCCAGCGAGGAAGAACACCTCGCGAGGGTCCACCTGTCCGGGTGGCGGAATGGCAGACGCGCTAGCTTGAGGTGCTAGTGCCCTTTATCGGGCGTGGGGGTTCAAGTCCCCCTCCGGACACTCGTTGAGACAGCGACGACGAAGACCTCCTGGGTCCACAACCAGGGGGTCTTCTGTCGTATCCGGCTGAAGCTCGGTTCGAGATGTTCCCGCGGGTGTTCCCACAGGGAGCGCTTCCCGTTCCCGTGGGTGTTCCCACAGGCGGTCAAGTAGCCCGGACTGGCGGTGTCTCTGCAAGTTGGGGTGGTGTCCGGAGGGGGACGGGCACCCCGGTGCAGTATCTGGCGCCGACTCCTGCACCCGGCCCGCCACATCGAACAGAACCAGGTCGACGACGCGCACACGACTCCACTGGGCGTCCATCGCGGACGGGCGTCCCGCCCGGTCTACCCTCAGATCTGGCTCCGGTGGACATCCTCCGGGTGTGGCCCGCTGGGACGCGCGCTCACATGCTGCGGGGTGCAGGACGGGAGGATCGCACCGGATCCTGAGCGGTGCGATCCTCCCGTCCTTGGGGGAGCTACTTCTGGGACAGGTACCCGATCGCTTCGGTGATCACCTCGGCGACTGCTCCGGGCCTCGACACCATGACCGAGTGCGACGCGCCGTGGATCTCCGTGACAGAGACTGCTCCGGCACGCTCGGCCATGAACCGCAGGCCCTCGACGGGGATGTTCTTGTCGGCGTCGCCGAAGACGAACCACGACTGAAGCGACTTCCACGCGGGGGTCGGCGCCGGCTGGGGCTCCCCGAGGGCGAAGTCCCTGATCGGGCGCTGCGTGCGGGCCTGGATCGCGGCGTCGGCGGTCGGGACGTCGGCCGCGAACTGGCCGGGGAACAGGTCCCGGTCCACGACGAGGTCGTTGGTCCCGTCACCGAGCGGGTACGGGCGGACCGTCTCGCCGAGGGTGCTGCCGGGGAATCGGCCGGTCAGCTCGAGCGCCGTCTCGCCGTGGTCGGGGGCGAACGCGGCGACGTAGACGAGGCCGACGACGGCGGGGTCGTCCACCGCTGCCTCGGTGATGACGGCGCCGCCGTAGGAGTGGCCGACGAGGAGGACCGGACCACCGATCCCCTTGACGGCCCGTCGCACGTTCTCGGCATCGGTGGTGACGCTGCGTAGCGGGTTCGGTGTGGCGACGGCGGTCACCCCGGCCTCGGTGAGCCGGGCGATCACACCCGACCAGCTGGCCGACTCGGCGAACGCGCCGTGGACCAGGACGACGGTGATCTCTTCGGACATGCTTCGTGCTCCTTGGTGGGGGGTCATGCGAACTCGACGATCAGCTCGACCTCGACCGGCGAGTCGAGCGGCAGCACAGCGACGCCGACGGCGCTCCGCGCGTGCACCCCGGCTTCTCCGAAGATCGCGCCGAGCACCTCGGACGCCCCGTCGAGCACTCCGGGCTGCCCGGTGAAGGCCGGGTCGGACGCCACGAACCCGACCACCTTCACGATCCGCGTGATCCGGTCGAGCGTGCCCAGTACCTCGGCCACGGTCGAAAGGGCGTTGAGCGCGCTGATGCGAGCGCAGTCGGAGGCGTCCTCGGGTGTCACCTCGGCGCCGACCTTCCCGGTGACGGGAAGTCGCCCGTCGAGCAGAGGGAGCTGACCGGCTGTGAGAACGAGGTTGCCGCCGAAGACGGCGGGCGCGTAGACGCCGGCGGGCGCCGGTGACTGGTGTGGGATCGTGATGCCCAGCTCGGCGAGGCGGGCGTTGATGTCGGGCATCAGCGGGCCAGGAACTCGAGGATGTCCGCGCCGAGCGCCTTCCGGAACTCGCCGTAGATGCCGTGCGGCGCGCCCGGGTAGACCTTCAGGGTGCCGTGCTTGACGAGCTCGGCCGACCGGAGTGCCGAGGCACCGATCGGGACGATCTGGTCGTCGTCGCCGTGCGCGATGAGGATCGGCACGTCGAGGGCCTGGAGGTCTTCGGTGAAGTCCGTCTCGGAGAACGCCTTCACGCAGTCGTACGCGGCGGCCAGGTTTACCAGCATGCCCTGACGCCAGAAGTCGTCCTTCGCGCCCTGGGAGACGTTCGCCCCCTCACGGTTCGCACCGAAGAACGACTCGGCGAGGTCCTGGTAGAATTGCGAAGCGTCGGCGAGCACGCCTGCACGGATGCCGTCGAACACCTCGATCGGCAGCCCGTCCGGGTTCTGCTCGGTCCGGACCATGAGCGGGGGCACGGCTCCGACCGTGACGACGCGGGCGACCCGTCCGGCACCGTGCTGCGCCGCATAGCGCACCACCTCGCCGCCTCCGGTCGAGTGGCCGACGACGACGAGGTCTCGCAGGTCGAGGGCCTCCACCAGCTCCGCGAGATCGCGGGCATAGGTGTCCATGTCGTTGCCCGTGGAGGTCTTCGAGGACCGGCCGTGACCACGTCGGTCGTGGGCGATCGCCTGGTAGCCGGCGTCCGCGAGCAGCTTGAGCTCCACCTGCCAGGCATCCGAGCTCAGCGGCCAGCCGTGGCTGAAGAGGACCGGCTGGCCCGACCCCTGCGTCGTGAAGTAGATCTCCGTACCGTCGGACGTCGTGATGTAAGGCATGAAATATCCTCTGCTGCGGGTGGGTCCATCCGGCTGACGGACCGCTGGTGGGCTGCCGCTCCTGGCCTTCGGCCGTCGGCGTGCGCTCACCTCCATCTCAGTGCCCGACCCGGGCCGGTCACCAGGCAGAAAGCAGGCAGAAGTGCGAAATCTCCTCCCGTGACGCGCCCTCCGACCCTGGGCGAACAGCTGCGGCAGCTCCGGATGTCCGCCGATCTCACCCTCGAAGCCCTGGCGGAACGCTCGGGCGTGAGCGTCCGCACAATTGGTGACGTGGAGCGAGGCGTCAGCGCCGCACCGCACCGCCGGACCGTCGATGCGCTCGCCCGAGGTCTCCAGCTCCGTCCGGTCGACCGCGAGGCCCTGATGCGCGCGTCGCGATCCGGACGAGCAGTCGCCGCCCACGAGCCACGGGCATCGGCGGTCGCCCCTCACCGGGTCTGGGACTTCAGCGGTCGGGCGAGGGAGCTCGCCGAGATCGTGTCGTTCGTCTCCGGGTCCGCGGCGGTGCGAGGGGCTCCCGTCGTGATCTCCGGGCTCGCGGGGATCGGCAAGACCACCACGGCGCTCGAGGCGATCCACCGACTCGAAGGCTCGCGGCCGATCGTGTTCCTCGACCTGTACGGTCTGACCTCGTCGCCCCTGACGCCCCTGCAGGTCGTCAGCGGCCTGCTGCGCCAGACACCCGGCGCCGACGAGTCGATGCCGCGAACCCTCGACGACGCGGTACGACGGTGGCGGGCAGCGACCGGGACGACCCCCATGACCGTGCTCCTGGACAACGCCGACGCCGAGGCTCAGGTCCGACCGGTCCTCACGCTGGATCCGCGTAGCGCGGTCGTCGTGACCTCGCGCCGTGCTCTCACCGGCCTGGAGGGGGTGCGCCGCATCACGCTCGGACCCATGCAGCCCGAAGAGAGCGTGGAGCTCCTGGGGGCCATCATCCCCGCCGACCAACGCGACGCCGGTGACCTCCGCGACCTCGCGGAGCTCTCCAGCAACATCCCGCTCGCCCTGCGGATTGCTGGCAACCGGATCGCCTCGATGCCAGCGGTCCGGGCGGGGGACTTCTCGGCACGTATCAGGTCGGCGGAGGACCGGCTGCGGATGCTGGTGGCCGGCGACCTCGCGGTCGCTGCCGCCTTCGCCCCGTCGTACGAGGACCTGGCGCCTCCGGTCGCGGCACTCTTCCGCTCGGTCTCCGTGATCGAGGCCGGCACCTTCGACGTCCGGATCGCCGCGGCCACCCTCGAGCCCCCGCTGAGCATCGTCGACGTCGAGTCCCATCTGGACGAACTGACCGACCTCGGGCTGGTCGAAGCCCGCGGTGGTCACCGATATCGCCTCCACGACCTCGTCCGCCTGTTCGCCGGATCACGACGTGCCGACGCCGAGTCCGCCGAGGAGACACTGGCGCGGCGCGTCCGGTTGAGGCACTGGCTGCTCGAGAGCCTTGAGCGCGCCGGCGCCTGGTTCGAGCCGGAACGGACGCCGACGAACGCCCCTGCGACCGGCATGACGTTCGCCGACACGACGTCGGCCGATGCATGGATCCGCCTCGAGGAACAGCACTGGTGGCCGGCGATGAGGGCCGCGGCCCAGGCTGGGGAACACACCCTGGTGGTCGAGGCCGCCGACGCGCTGCACTGGTTCTCGGAGCTCTGGGCGGACTGGGGGCACTGGGTGGAGTTCTTCGGCCTCGCCGTCGACTCGTCACGGGCCCTCGAGGATGCGCGCCTCGAAGCGATGCACCTGGGCTACCTCGTGTGGGCCACCGTCATCGAGGCACGGGATGCCACCGAAGGGCTCCGGATCGCTCGGCTCGCGGTCGCCGCCGCGGAGAGGTCCGGGGACCACCAGCAGCTCGGCTGGACGCACTACTACCTCAGTTGGATGCTGCAGAAGAACGAGATCGAGGGCAGCCTGGCGGCAAGCCGTGAAGCACTGATGCACTTCGGTCTCGCCGGCGACGCGGAGGGCCTTGCCAGCGCCGCGGCAGCCATCGGCAACCACGCGCAGGCCCGTGGTGATCATCAGCTGGCGCTCGATGAGTTCCGGTCCGCACACCGTCGCCTCCAGACCGATGCGTCGGCTTCGAACGCCACGACATACGTGGTCGGAACCCTGCACTACTTCATGTCCCAGGCGCTCGTCGGACTCGAACGGCACGCAGAGGCCGTCCAGGAGGCCGGCCGCGCCCTCGCTATCGCCGAGGAGACCCGGGCAACCATGCTCACCCGGTTGTCGTTGCGGGCACGGGCAACGGCCCACCTCGCGTCAGGAGACGGTCCACGGGCCCGGGCGGACGTCGAACGTGCTCTCGACGGGCTCGACCTGACATCGTCCGCCACCATGAACACCGCGCTGCGGGACTCCTTGCTCCCGCTGCTGGAAGAGTCCGACAAGCTGGCGTGACGCAGGGTGGTCCGGTTCCTGTTCGACGCGATGGCTCGTGGACATCTTGCCATGACGGTCGAGTCGCACTCACGATCGAGGACACTGACCGCCGTCCGACCCCACCCCGACCATCGCCGAAGATTCAGCTCCAAGCCTCCACTGAACCCGGCGCGCATCAATCGGGACTGCTGCACGGATAGGTGACACCTGACCTGTGGTGCCTGCGGGTGCTGCTGGAAGGATGTGTCCCGTGCCCAGACCCCACCCGAAGGAGTTCCGCGACGACGTCTGAACCGCCCTGGGTCTGATGGAGGCTTTGGTGTGCCCCGGCTTCCGTGGAGTCGGATTACTGGAATCTAGGCCACGGTGATCGTTGCTGTGTTCTCGAACTCTACGGGTGTCAGCCAGCCGAGGGCGGAGTGCCGGCGCTGGCGGTTGTGGAAGATCTCGAGGTACTCGAAGATCGCGTTCGCCAGTTCCAGGCGCGTGCGCCATCGACGCCGGTCCAGGAGCTCGACCTGCATGCGTGACCAGAAGCTCTCGATGACGGCGTTGTCGTAGCAGTCGCCGATCGATCCCATCGAGGGCACCAGGCCAGACTCCTTGGCCCGGGTGGTGAAGGCCCAGGATCCGAACTGGACTCCGTGATCCGAGTGAATGATCGTCCCGGCCGGTGGCCGGCGGTTCTCGATGGCCATGCTGAGCGCGTTGGTGACCAGGGCTGCCGTGGGCGAGGAGTCGATCGACCAGCCGACCACGCGCCGGGAGCAGACGTCGAGCACGACGGTGCAGTACACCTTGCCTTCTCGGGTGGGGTGCTCGGTGATGTCGGTGACCCACAGCTCGTTCACGCCATCGCGGGCGAACTGCCGATCGACGAGGTCGGTGGAGATCAGGTCGGGGCGAGCGCGACGCCATCTCGGTCGCCCGCCGACGCCTTTGAGGCCGGCACGCGCCATGAGCATCTCCACGGTGCCGTGCCAGACCTGGATGTCGTGGCCCTTGGTCAGCTCGGCGTGCACCCGGCGGGCGCCGTAGACGCCCCGGGAGGCGGTGTGGATGGTGCGGATGGTCTCGGTGAGCAGGGCGTGCCGCACGTGTCGGGCCGAGGGTGCCCGCACCAGTGAGGCGTAGTAGCCCGATTCCGAGCAGCCGAGGGCCCGCGCTGCGGGTTGGACCGGCAGCCCTTCACCGGCCATCACCGCGATCGCTTCGAACCGTCTTTTGGGGGCACCACCTTCCCCAGCAGCTCGCTCGCGCGCCGGTGGATCGCCAGCTCGGTCTCCAGCTCGACGATCCGCTTCCTGGCCGCGGTGAGCTCGGCCTTCTCCACACTGGTCAGGCCCGGCTTGAGGCCCTTGTCGATGCGGTCCTGGCGCCGCCAGGCGTAGATCGTCTGGTCGCTGATCTCCAGATCGCGCGCCACGTCCGCGACCTTGCGGCCCGACTCGAGCAGATCCAACACCTTGCGCCGGAACTCCGGCGGATAACCACGACGTCCCACGAGGCCCCTCCTACAGGGTCAGGTGGCACAAGAATCCAGTAATCCGACTCCACGGAAGCCGGGGCACACCATTGAGCGCGGAATCCTCGGCCGGCACATCCCGACAACCCTCAACAACTACTTGGATCGCAAGGGAGCAACGAGCGATCAGCGGCGCGAACTTTTCCGCGCGAGGAGCGATCACCGTCAGGGTGAGACGCTCGGTGCCGTCTGGCGGGGCTTGTCTGGGTCGGTCCGATGAACGGCGGGCACTCCTCGACGTGCCCGCGTCGAACTCACCTCCCTCGATGATTCAGCACGAATGGGCCTCGCCTCGAGATCCCGAACGCTGTGTGACTAGCCTGCGGGACGTCGTGCGGCCCTTGATCCGGTGGGCCATCTTCGCCACCGCCGAGGCAGCGCGCGACACGTTCGACCCCCGGTCACCGGTCGGCTCCTGAGCGGGGGTCGTCGCCGAGAGTGTCTCCAGGGTGCCCCTCAAGTCCGCCTGACACATCGACGAAGACCACCCAGGGCCTGCACCCAGGCAATTTCGCTGCCGCTGGACACGGTGGGAGAGTTCCCCCGTGGATACACGGAAGGTCATCGCGACCGCTCGGCACTGGGCCATCAGCTACTCGCAGGTCGAGGCGCGCCGCACCGTGGTGCGCCTCGACGCCGAGCACGCTCTCGACGCGCTGAAGAGGAACCTTGTCACCGCGACTCTCGGGGGTGAGGTCGGGTGGCGCGTGCTTCCCCTCGGCGCGAACGACGTCTCGGCCCTGCGCGCCGTGTCGCGTGCCGTGACGCTCGCGCCGATCGAGGCGGACGACCAGGAGGCAGTGCGGCAGCTCGCCGACGAGGTGCCCGACGCGCTTGCCGAGGCCGACGCGGTAGTCGGCGCGCGCCGGCTGCTGGCGACCCCAGCTGTGCGGCAGGCCGGTGCAGAGGCCGTGGAGTTTCTCACCGAGTACGTCACCTGGGGGCTGGAGTCCGGGCTGCCCGGCGTTCTGCGTCGCCTGGAGCCGGGCTCCGAGCCGGAGGACATCACGGTCACCGACGCTCTGTCCTCACGGGTGGGACTGGGTTCGATCTGGCGGGGCCTGGGCGCCGCCGAGCTGATCGATGCGAGCGCGCCTCCTGCTGCGAGCGGCACGTCGGTGTCAGCCGCCGATGCTGACCTCACCCAGCTGCGCTCCGTGCTCGCCTCCGGTACCACGACCCATCTCGTCGTCTTCAGCACGGCGCCGCACTGCGCGGCTGATCTGATGACCGCCCTGCAGCCCTGACGAAAGGGGCAGACCCGTCACCTGACTCTGTTGCGTGGCGCGCCGGGCCCCGAGCGCATCGGTCCACTACGGTCCGGCCATGATGAAGCTCACGTGGCGGCGTTGCGGCGTTGCCATCGTGCTGGTGCTCGGGGGCGCGGTCCTGGCGGGCTGCGCCGGGGAGCCGTCCGGTTCGCTGGTGGCGGCACCACCGCCGGACGCCGCGCCGGCCCAGGTGGTCCAGGCGATCGTGGACGCCGTCAACGATCGTGACGAGGAGCGCCCGGCATCGCGTTGGTCGTAGCGCACGACGTGGAATCCCTCGGCGGCCAGCGCCTGGCACAGACCAGCGGGCCACCAGAACCGAGAGGTGCCGAGACCCATGACCAGCAGCAGCGGGTCTCCCTCGGATCCAAGCATCTCGTCCCACGCGATCTCGACCTGCCCGTTGCGTGGGCATCTCGTCGGACTCCATCGCACGTCGTCGGTCATGTCCAGCCCCCCTCATTTTCGCGAACACTGTTCGTATCAACCCCGGCCTACGATATGCGTACGCTGTTCACGTAATCCGGTTTCCCGAGAGGTGATCAGTGGCACCCGCAATCGACACGCTCTCGTCACCGATGCCTCGTCGACGAGGCAGGGTGCCGTCCCGTAGCCGCCGCGAGCTCGCCGACGCTGCCGTCGGGCTTGCCGACCGCGACGGGCTGGGGGCCGTGACCATGCGATCCGTCGCACAAGCACTGGGCACTAGCGCGGCGTCTCTCTATCGCTACGTCAGCAACCGCGAAGACCTCGTCGCCCTCATGAGCGACGAGGCCAGCGGCGAGCTCGACCTGCACGGGCCGGACGAGCGACCGTGGATGGATCAGATGCTCGACCTGGCCAACGACATGCGCTCCCTCTACCGCCGGCACCCCTGGATGCTCGTGGTCTCAGGCACGAGTCCAGAACCGGGACCGAACGCGGTCGCCTACCTCGAGCACGCGCTCGCCGTTCTCGCACCGGCGCAGGCCGACGGAGGCGCGAAGCTGGAGGCCCTGGCGGTGTTCGACGGTCTCGTCAGGATCTTGTGCCAACAGGAGCAGCGCCGTCCCATGCTGGAGGGGTCGCCTGCTGCGTTCCGCCGCACGCTTGCCGACCATCTGTCGGCACGGTCGACGTCCACCGAGTCCTCTCCGCACCTCGCCGCGGCCCTCGCCGACGCAGGACCCGCCGGCGACCCCTTTGACCGGGTGCTCCGCCGCGTGCTGGAAGGGCTGATCGCGACGCCGTGAGCCCCCGGAACCGGGTCTCGGTCTGCTCGATCCCGAGTGCACCCCGGGCGGGAGAGCTTGCGTGTGTCGAGTTCGACTTCTATTCCGGTAGGAACAACGACGCCGCGCTCGTGAGCAGAGGCGCGAAGATGAGGACGCCCGCCTGCACATCGGCGATCGTGCTGCTGTCCGCGCCAAGTGCGAGCTCCAGCTTTCGGCGTGCGTCCGCGCGCTCAGGGAGATCTGCGGCATCTGAGTCCATGATCGGCGCGACCATTTGGCACAGCCGTCTCACCGCTGCTCGATGGGCACCAGCAGCGGGGGAGTACGCGATCGCGACCACCGCCGACCACGCTGCGCCGAAGATGATCACGACAGCTTCCGGCTGAGCATCGTGGATCTGTCGCGCGGCGCCCAGGGCGAGGGTCGCGAGAGTGACCTGGGTCCCCAGGGCGCTCAAGAGCCCTACGAGCATCGGACGGAGTGCGATCAGCATCTCGGCAGCCTTGCCTGGCTCGTGAGCTTCCAGTGTCCGCGAAGCTTCGAAGACAGCAGCCAAACAAGCTGCCACGGGAAGTGCAGCGATCGCTGCCAAGGTCACGAGGAGTGGTCCTCGCACATTGCCACCGGTCGCGAGCGACGGGCCCTCTGGCGTCGCGAGGCCGAGCGTGAATGCCAATGCCACCAGTCCAAGTGCCGCGCCGTAGCCCTGGGCGACATACGTCCCCACCCGCCTCAGCGGAGGAGCGCTCCCGAGCTTGACCAGGTCTGCCCAGCGGGCGAGTCCGTAGCCGAAGACAGCGCCACTCGCTGTCGCCAGTGCCACCGCCAATCCCGCCCAGACCAGCCACTCCTGGGTTCCGATCGACGGCGACGTCCACACGATCACGAGACCGGCGCCCGCGCCAGCGACGGTATAGAGCCACCGCGTCAGCGGCCCGTGCCAGTGCCGACCGGACTTCGGCGCAGCGGGCCCCAGAGCTGTCGCCATAGGACCTCCTACCTCGGTCATCGGCGTCGCTTCAGACTACTCGTCGGGCCAGTCCTTGCTGTCTCGCCCGACGCTGACGAAGCACGTCAGCTCCCAAGAGATCGACCATGTCCCGCGTTGACCACGTGCTCTCCTGCGACGATGCCTGCGCTGGCGATACCGACCGACAGCCGCGGAACAGGGAGAACGTTCCTCGCACCGCACCGCTAGCATCACCGCCATGACGTCGACGCCCATGCCGGAGCCCCTTGTCTTCGGCATCGAACGCGCCGCAGCGGCTATCGACCAGGACGGTGAGCTCCCCGCGGTCGAGCGTGCGGCGCTGCACCGCGTCGTCGAAATGCTCGGCCAGAACATCCATCCTGAGGCCGCCCGGTACGTCCGGGCCAAGCTGGCGCTCGTCTGCGCGGTCCAGAGCCTGGCGCACCTCAAAGATCACCCGCGACTGCACGAGTCGGCAGAGTCCTTGCTGCGCCACGTCGCCGCGACGATGTGTGGCGAACTCGACGTCGACGACCTCGAGGCCGAGTACGAAGCGGCACACGCAGGGGCAGTCGGGCTGCTGCAGTCCGGCACGGTCGAACCGGTCGTCGGGTACGCCCTGCTCTCCTGTGCCGCCGCGGCGTCGACCGTCGTCTACGACACCGACCTCGACGACCTGAGCGTCGGGGAGATCCGGGCCGATCCGGCGGGCTGGGAGGCGTGCTTCTTCGCCTCGCTCGCCGCGTGCGGCGGCGCGACGTGGGAAGCGGTCGGTTCCCGTGAGGCTCGACGGCACTTCTGGGAGTGGTATCTCGCCACGGCGGTGCCGCACGCGTGGGCCCCTGAGACTGCACTTCTCGCTCTGACCGTGACGCCCGACCAGGGCTGAACCCCACAGGAGGACGACGAAGAACTACGCGCGCGCGGCACGCTCGGCGACCAGGGCTGCGAGCGTGGTGCCCGTCTTCGTCTCCTGGGGAGCGCCCAGGTCGATGCCGTGGGCGGCGAGGAGAACCTTCGTCTCGGCAGCGGCCTGGAACGCCCTGGCGGGCGCCGCCTTGGTCGAGAGCTCCAGGATCCGTGACCCGTCCGGCAGAAACCAGAGCTCAGCGGTCAGGCGCCGGGCGCCGGGCGGGGCGAACCTCGCCTTGAGCAGAGTGACCGGACCCAGCGCGACGACGTCGTCGAGGCCGGTCCCCGAGGGCAGCCGGTCGTCGATGACGGACCGCTGGGACCGGTCGAGGAGCTTGCGCAGCATGCCCGGGTCGCCCGCCAGCGCGCGAACCCGGGCGTCGGGCGCCTCGGTGGTGAGCGAGCACGAGCACGTGAATCCCGCCGGCGAGGCGTCGAGCTCCACCTTGAAGCCCGGGCGGCCGCGGAACCGTTCGGGGGCCTCGGCAGGCAGCATCGGACGGAGCTTGACGGTGACGTCGCCCGCCCGGCCCTGGGTGCGGCGGGCACGAAGCACCAGGCCTGCCTCGGAGAGCTGCAGGTCGGGGGTGTCGAGGAAAACGACCTGGCGGATCTTGGCCGTCAGCACATCGATGCCGAGCGCGGCCACCACGCGACGGTGGTCGGCGTCGGGGATGGTCAGCTTGAGCTCGACGGAGTCGACGTCGGGCAGCATGCCGAGCACCTCGGCGAGCTGTGCGGTGTCATAGGCGGGCAACGTCGACACGGGTCACCTCCGGGGAGTGCGTCGTCGACCTCGATCATGCGCTGCGTGGAGTCGACTCACCTGCCGTGGCACCACCGCCAACCTCAGGTCAGCACGACGAGCTCCGCGGTGGCCCGCGTCATGGCGACGTAGCGGTCGACGGCGCCCGTCACGCCGTCGCCGAACGACTCCGGGTCGACGAGCACGACCAGGTCGAACTCGAGGCCCTTGGTCAGTTCCGGGGCCAGGGACCGCACCCGCGGCCGCTCCGGGAAGTCGGCCGCGCCGACGACGCACACGACTCCCTCGTGGGAGGCCAGCCAGGCGGACACCACGCCCTCCAGGTCGTCGACGCTCCCGCGCCGCACCGCCGTCCCGGTGCTGCGGACCGACGTCGGGACGTTCGCGTCGGGGATCGCGGCGCGGACGACGGGCTCGGCCTCGGCCATGATCTCGGCCGGCGTGCGGTAGCTGATCGTCAGCGACGAGCGCCGTACCCGGGTCGCGCCGACGCGGGCGAGCCGCTGCTCCCACGTCTCGGTGAACCCCTGGCGCGCCTGGGCCCGGTCGCCCACGACCGTGAGGCTCCCGGCGGGGCACCGGGCCAGGACCGTGCGCCACTGCGCGTCGGTGAGCTCCTGGGCCTCGTCGACCACCACGTGCGAGAAGGGTCCGGCGAGGGCGTCGGCGGCGTTGGCAGGTGCGTCGGCGGTGTGCCCGAGCGCGGCGCGCAGGTCCTGGCCGCGCAGCATCGACATCACGCCGAGGTCGGAGTCGTCCGTGGCGAGCAGGTGGTCGACGACGTCGTCCATGCGGGCGCGCTCGGCCGCCTGCTCGACGGCGTGCCGCCGTCGCCGCAGAGCCGCGTCCGGGTCGCCGACGCGCCGCCTGGCCGCGTCGAGCAGCGGCAGGTCGGCGGTCGTCCAGGCGTCCGGGACGTCGCGCTGCAGCAGGTCCACCTCGTCGGGCGTCAGCCAGGGCGCGCAGCGGCGCAGGTACGCGGGCACCGTCCAGAGGTCGCCGACGACGTCGGCCGCCTCCAGCAGGGGCCACGCCCGCCCGAAGGCGCGTACGAGGTCCGCGTCCGTCTCCAGCGCACGGCGCAGCTCCGCCGTCGGGTCGGCGCCCGCCGTGGCGTACGCGTCGAACTGGTCGTCATCGTGGCCGACACCGTCGTCGACACCGTCCGTGCCGCGGTCTTCGTCGTCCTCCCACACCTCCTGGTCGCGACCCCAGCCCTCGTCGTCGTACGCAGCGGGAGCGTGCGCGCCGACGTCGGCCTTGTCGACGAGCAGGTCGAGCAGCGCCGTCCAGATCTCCTCCCGGGCGTCGTCGTGCGGCGTGCCGGGGTCCGGGGCGGCGAACGCCTCGGCCCAGTCCTGCGGCGTCACCACGACGTCGGTCCAGGCCGTCTCGACGAGCAGCGACGTCGTGGGTGGGTTCTCGTGCAGCGCGACCGCCGGACCGACGGCGTCGACCAGGCGGGCGTCGCCCTTCAGCGCCGCCACCCGAGGGTCGGGCTCCTCGCGGGCGCCCGCGCCCTCGGGAACCAGGTCGGCCAGGGTCGCCAGGCGAACCCCGTCCTCACCCAGGCTCGGCAGCACGTCGGCCACGTAGGCGAGGTACGGGTCGCTCGGGCCGACGACGAGCACCCCGCCGTGCCTGCCCCCGACGGCCGGGTCGGCGGCCAGCAGGTAGGCGGCGCGGTGCAGCGCCACCACCGTCTTGCCGGTGCCGGGGCCGCCCTCCACGACCAGAGCACCGCGCGACGTGTCCCGCACGATGGCGTCCTGGTCGGCGGCGAGGGTGCCGAGCACGTCGCGCATCCGCTCCGAACGGCTCGTGGCGAGGCTCGCCACGAACGCGGAGTCGTCGTCGGGCGCGAGACCGTCGGTGGCGAGGTCGAGGGTGAGCACCTCGTCCCAGTAGTCGACGACGCGGCGGTCCTGCCAGCGGTACCGGCGCCGGCTGGCCAGCCCGCGGGGCTCGGCGACCGTGGCCCCGAAGAAGGCCGCGGCGGCACCGGAGCGCCAGTCCACGAGCAGGGTCCGGCCGTCCGACGCCGTCAGGCCGAGGCGACCGACGTAGACGGGGTGGGAGCCGTCCGCCGGGACCATCCGTCCCAGGCACAGGTCGACGCCGTAGCGGTCGAGCAGGCGCAGCCGACCGGTGAGCCGGTGGATCTCCTGGTCACGGTCGAACGCCGCCTGCCCGCTGCCGCCGGGCAGGCGGCGGGCGGCGGCGAGACGCTCGCGGACGTCGTCGGCCGCGGCGTCCAGGTGGGCGGTGATCGCGGCGAAGTGCGTGTCGTCGGCGCCGACGCGCCGGACGTCGGACTTGGCGGCGCGGGCCGCGGGCAGGGCGAACGAGCTGGTGGTCTGCGGGGGCATGAGGCTCCGTCCTCGGGAACGGCGGGGCCGGGCGGCAGGCGTGCCCGGCCCGTGACGAGACTCGATGATGCGCCCGCAGGGGGGCCTTGCGGCAAGACCCCCCGTGCGCTATATCTTGAAAGTGGCAGGGAGCGTGCTCCCTGCCCTTCGTGTGTCCGGACCCGTTCGCCCCGCTGCGCAGGGCCGTCAGGCGGGCAGCGCCCCCAGCGGCTCGACGGTCCCCCGCGGAACGTCCCGGGTGCAGCGGTGGATCCGGGCCAGCGCGAGGCGCGACCCGTGCCACAGACCGTAGGTGCGCACCGCGTCCAGCCCGTAGCTGCTGCACGACGGCACGTACCGGCAGCAGGGCGGACGCGCGGGGGAGATCAGCCGCTGGTAGCCACGGATCGCGGCGATCCCGAGCCGGCGCGGCAGCGCCCAGGCGTGCAGGGGACGCACGCGGGGCGCCGGCGTCGTCGCCGACGCGGCCCAACGGTGGAGCAGACCTCCACGACGGCGCCCACGCCGTCGACCTGCTCGGCGCGTTCGCCGGCGGTCCGGCAGGTCGCAGCCCGTGAGGTCCAGCACGGCCGACGTGCCCTTGCATCCGAGGCCGCTGCCGCGGCCGCCCCCACCGTCACCGCAGCCGTCACAGCCGTCGCATCCGTCGATCACGGCGGAACTCTAGCGCTCCCGGCGCCCGGGACGTGGCGCGCGGCCGGCGTCGGCCCACCGCGTCGCCCCCCGCGTCGCCCCCCGTGACCCCCCACGTCGTACGCTGCGGCGATGAGCTACGTCGAGGACCTGTTCTCGCTCGCCGGGCGCACCGCCGTCGTCACCGGTGGCAGCTCCGGCATCGGCCGCGCGATCGCGACGGCGCTCGCCCGGGCGGGCGCCGCCGTCGTGCTCGTGGCCCGCGGACGGGACGCTCTGGACGACACCGCGCGCGAGCTGACCGGCCTCGGTTGCCGGGCCGCCGTCGTCGTCGGCGACCTGTCCACCCGGGCCGGTGCCCAGCGGGCCGCCGACGACGCGGCCGTGCCCTTCGGCGAGCCGGACGTCGTCGTGTCCAGCGCCGGCATCAACCTGCGCCCGCCGATGGCGGACGTCGACGCCGAGGTCTGGGACGCGACCATGGCGGTCAACCTGGAGGCGCCGTTCTGGTTCGGTCAGCGGTTCGGGCCGGGCATGGCCGAGCGGGGCCACGGACGGCTGATCCACATCAGCTCCCAGCAGGCTCACCGGGCGTTCGTCACCAGCGGTGTCTACGGCGTCTCCAAGGGCGGCCTCGAGTCGCTCGCCCGGTCCCAGGCCGAGGCGTGGTCCTCCCGCGGCGTGACGGCCAACACCCTGGTGCCCGGCTTCGTGCTCACCCCGCTCAACGCGCGGCTCCAGGAGGACACCGCGCGGGTGGCCGCCCTGGCGGACCGCACGCACGTGGGACGCAACGGCGTCCCCGACGACTTCGCGGGAGCCGCGGTGTTCCTCGCCGGGTCGGCCTCCGGGTACGTCACCGGCCAGTCGATCCACGTCGACGGCGGGTTCTCCGTGCACTGACGGCTGCGGAGACGCAGACTGGCAGCACCCGGACGAGGGGAGCGATCGTGGCCGAGGCGAGGGAGAACGTCCCGCAGTGGCTGCGCACGTCCGCAGGCTGGTCGTGGCGCCTGGTAGCCCTGGTGGTCGGCCTGTCCCTCATCGTCTACGCCGTCGCGCAGGTGCAGGTCGTGTTCGTCGCGGTGTTCCTGGCACTCGTGCTCACCTCGGTGTTCCGCCCGCTCGCGGACGTCTACGACCGCGTCATGCCGCGCCCGCTCGCCACCGTGCTGTCCCTGCTGACCGGCGTCGTCGTCTTCGGCGGCCTCATGACGTTCGTCGTGGCGTCCGTCGCGGGGCAGTGGACCGAGCTCGCCGGGCAGTTCGACACCGGCCTGCAGCAGATCCTCGATTTCCTGCAGAACCTGCCCTTCGGCCTGTCGGTCACCGGTGACCAGCTCAACCAGTGGCTGGACACCGCCGGCCAGTGGCTCGGGGACAACGCCGAGAACCTGGCCGGTCAGGCCGCCGAGTCCGCGGGGTCGGTGATCGAGGGCTTCATGGTCGTGGCGCTGGCGATCTTCTGCACGATCTTCTTCGTCAACTCCGGCGACAAGATGTGGCACTGGTTCACCCGCCAGATGCCGGCCCGCAGCCGTCGACGGCTGCGGGAGGCCGCCGGCGCCGGCTGGTACACCTTCTCCGGCTTCGCGCGGGGCACCGTCATCATCGCCTTCATCGACGGTGTCCTCGCCTTCGTCCTGCTGAGCATCCTCGGGGTGCCGCTGGCGGCGCCCCTGGCGGTGCTGGTGCTGATCGGCGCGTTCATCCCGCTGATCGGCGCGCCGCTGGCGATGATCATCGCCGCCGTCGTGGCGCTCGCGGCCCAGGGGATCGTCACCGCCCTCATCGTCACCGTCGGGATCGCGCTCATCGGCCAGCTCGAGGGCCACGTGCTGCAGCCGCTCATCATGGGCAAGCAGGTCTCGCTGCACCCCGTCGTCGTGGCCGTCGCGGTGTTCGGCGGCACGGTGCTGGCGGGAATCCTGGGTGCCGTCGTCGCGGTGCCCCTCGTCGCCGTCGTCTGGACGATGTACTCCACGCTGCACGGCGCGCGGCCGGTGCCGTTGCCGCGCGGCGCCCCGGACAGCTCGGGGTCCGCGGAGGACGACGCGGACGACGGCGTCGCGATCGAGCCCGGCCACCGGGGCACCGGGTCCGACGCCGAACCCGACGCCGCACCGGAACGCGCGGCGGACGATCCGCACCCGGGCGAGGACGCGCCGCAAAGAACCTGACCACGACCGGTCCGGCTGGCAGGATCCGGACATGGAGCCGTTCGTCCTGCGCAGCAGCGCCGTCACCCTGTCCGTCCCGACGTCCGCCGACGTCGACCGCATCGCTGCGCTGTGCGCCGACCCGGCGATCCAGGAGTGGACGGTCGTGCCGTCCCCGTACACGCTCGCCGACGCGCGGGGCTTCGTCGAGGAGCACGTCGCCTCCGGGTGGGCCGACGAGAGTCGCTTCACCTGGGCGGTGCGTGCTCCGGGTGAGGTCGCCGGACGCGTCCTCGGCATGGTCGGCATGTCCCACCAGGGGGACCCGGGCACGCAGCGCCACGGCGAGCTCGGCTTCTGGACGGCGCCCGAGGCGCGGGGCCGTGGCCTGACGACCGAGGCGGCGCGCCTGGTCGTCGACTGGGCGCTCGACCCCGAGGGTCTCGGCCTGTCCCGGGTGCAGTGGAAGGCCTACGTCGGCAACTGGGCGTCGCGGCGGGTGGCGTGGAAGCTGGGCTTCCAGTTCGAGGGGACGATCCGTCGTGGCGGCGAGCAGCGCGGCAGGCTGCGCGACGACTGGCAGGCGGGACTGTTGCCGGACGACCCGCGGGAGCCGACGGCGCCCTGGCCCGCCGAGGCACCGCGGGCCTGACGAACTTCTGGCGCGATCCGAGGAGCGACCCGTCCGGAGAGGCTCGCGCGTCGCCGTACACTCGTGCGGCCCGCGCTCGGCGGGCGGTGAGCAAGGAGCACGAGGCGATGGCGCTGCAACGACACGTCGCGGTGATCGGGGCGGGTCCATCCGGTCTGGCGACCATGCGTGCCCTGGACCGCCAGGGCCTGACCTGGACCGGCTACGAGGCGCACGAGGACGTCGGTGGCTTGTGGGACATCGACAACCCGCGGTCCACGGTCTACGAGTCGGCGCACCTCATCTCGTCGCGCACGACGACGCAGTTCGCCGAGCTCGCGATGGACTCGGACGTCGACTACCCGAGCCACCGCGAGCTCCTGCGGTACTTCCGCACGTACGCCGACACGTTCGACCTGCGCCGCCACGTCCGGTTCGGCACCCGGGTGACCGCAGTCGAACCCGTCGACGGCGACGCCAGCGGGGCGTCCGGCTGGGACGTGCACGCCACCGGACCCGACGGCGCCGACGTCACGCGGTTCAGCCACGTCGTCGTCGCGAACGGCACCCTCGCGGAACCGAACGTGCCGAGCCTGCCGGGGTACTTCTCCGGCGAGGTGCTGCACTCCAGCGCCTACAAGAGCGCGGCGGTGTTCGCGGGCAAGCGGGTGCTCGTCGTCGGCGGCGGCAACTCGGGCTGCGACATCGCGGTCGACGCCGTGCACCGCGCGGCGTCCGTCGACCTGTCCGTGCGGCGCGGCTACTGGTTCGTGCCCCGCTACCTGCTGGGCCGTCCCACCGACACCCTCAACCAGGGGCGCCCGCTGCCCGCCCGGGTCAAGCAGGCCGTGGACTCCCGGCTGCTCACGCTGCTCAACGGTGACCCGCAGCGCTTCGGGTTCCCGGCCCCCGACCACAAGATCTACGAGTCCCACCCGGTGGTGAACTCCCTGGTGCTGCAGCACGCCGGCCAGGGTGACCTCCGGGTGCGTCCCGACCTCGACGCCGTCGACGGCAGCACCGTGCGCTTCGCGGACGGCACGTCGGGCGACTACGACCTCGTGCTGCTGGCCACCGGCTACCGGCTCGACTACCCGTTCCTCGACCCTGCGCACCTCGCGTGGGACGGACCCGGTTCGGGCACCTCGCCGCGGCTGTTCTGCAACATCGTGCCGCCGTCGGCCAACGGGCTGTTCGTCGTCGGGATGCTGGAGGCCTCGGGCATCGGCTGGCAGGGCCGCGCCGAGCAGGCCGAGCTCGTCGCCCGCTACCTCGCGGCCGACGCCGCCGGGGACGACGGCGACGCCGCCGCGGCGTCGCGCGCGGCCCGGTTCAGGGCGCGTCTCGCCGAGCCCTGGCCCGACCTCACCGGCGGGTACCGCTACCTCGGGCTGGAACGCATGAGCTACTACGTCAACAAAGACGCCTACCGGCGCACCGTGCGCCGCCTCGCGGCCGACCTCGCACCCGACGCCACCCCAGGGCTCGCCTCGAGGGGGGCAGCATGAACATCGACGACGCCGCCGTCGCCTTCTCGGGCGGCAACCTCGTGGTCCTCTCCGTCGTGCTGGGGCTGATCATGCTGGGCATCGCCCTGGACACCGCCCCGTCGGACTTCGCCGTCGTGCGCCGTGCCCCCAAGGCGATGGCGCTCGCGCTCGGCGCGCAGCTCCTGGTGCTGCCGGCGGTCACCCTGGCCCTCACGCTGCTCCTCGACCTCCAGGCCTCGGTCGCGCTGGGGCTCATCCTGGTGGCCTGCTGCCCGCCCGGGAACGTCTCCCAGGTGCTCACCTACCGGGCCGGGGGCAACGTCGCGCTGTCGGTGTCGTTCACCGCCGTCGCGAACGCCGTCTACGTGTTCACCATGCCGCTCTCCATCGCGTTCTGGGGCGGTCTGCACCCCACGGCGCGCGACATCCTCGCGGACGTCAGTCTCGACCCGGTGAGGATGTTCGCCGAGATCGCGCTGGTCATCGGCGTGCCCTTCGCTGTCGGGCTCACCGTGAGGGCCCGCTGGCCCCGCGTCGCGGCTCGCCTGCAGAAGCCCGTGCGCTGGTTCAGCCTGGTCGCCCTGGTCGGTTTCATCGTCGCCGCGCTCGCCGGGAACTTCGACGTCTTCGTCACCTACATCTCCATGGTGCTCGTGGCGGTGTTCTGCCACGAGGTCGTCGCGCTCGGCACGGGCTATCTCACCGGGCGGCTCGGTGGCCTCGGCCCGCGCGAGGTCAAGGCCATGACCTTCGAGACCGGCATCCGCAACGCGGGCCTCGGCCTCGGCCTCGTCTTCACGTTCTTCGGTGGCATCGGCGGGATGGCGGTCGTGGCGGGCTTCTGGGGGATCTGGGACATCGTCGCGGGCCTCGTGCTCGCCACCGTCTGGGCGCGACGCACCCGCACCCGCGGATCGGTGGACGCATGAGCACGGTCCTGGTCACCGGCGGGTCGGGCTTCCTCGGCTCGCACGCCGTCGCGGCGCTCGCGGCCCGCGACGACGTGACCGCCGTCGTCTCCGCCGACGTCCGTCCGCCCGCCCGCCTGCCCGACGGCGCGTCATCCGTGACGCTCGACGTCACGGACGCCGACGCCGTCCGGCGCGCGGTCGCCGAGCACGGCGTCGACGTCGTCGTCCACCTCGCGGCCATCGTCAACCCCGGCACGCTCGACGAGGCCACCGAGTACCGGGTGGACGTCGACGGCACCCGCAACGTCCTGGACGCCTGCGTGGCGGCCGGGGTGCGGCGTGTGGTGATCTCGTCCTCGGGAGCCGCCTACGGGTACCACGCCGACAACCCCGTGCCGCTGCACGAGACCGACGCGCTGCGCGGCAACGACGAGTTCACCTACTCCCGCCACAAGCGGCTCGTCGAGGAGATGCTGGCCCGGTACCGCGCCGAGCATCCCGGGCTGGGACAGGTGGTGCTGCGCATCGGCACGATCCTCGGTCCCGGTGTGGCCAACCAGATCACGGCGCTGTGGGACGCCCCACGGCTGCTGCGGGTGCGGGGGAGCGACAGCCCGTTCGTCTTCGCCTGGGTGGGTGACGTGACCGGGGCGATCGTCGCCGGCGCGACGGGTGCGGCCACCGGCGCGTTCAACGTCTGCGGGGACGGCCGCATGACGGTCCAGGACATCGCGAGCCGGCTCGGCAAGAGGACGGTGGCCGTCCCTGCCCCGCTGCTGGCCGGCCTGCTGCGCGTGGCCAGGTCCCTGCGCCTCACGGTGCACGGGCCCGAGCGGGTGGGGTTCCTGCAGTACCGGCCCGTGCTCGACAACACCCGGCTGAAGGAAGGTCTCGGCTACGTGCCGCGGCTCACGAGCCCCGAGGCGTTCGAGGAGTGGCTGCGGGTCCGGTGACGTGCGCCATAGCCGTTGCGCCGACCGGGCACCGGGTGCGACAGTGGACGCCGTCCCCGCGGGCTGGCCGCAGGTGAGAGGGGACGGGCGAAGGGAAACTCAGGTGACGGACTCCATGGTCGGTCCGACCCTGCGCTGACCCTGCCCACCCGCACCCGGACCGGTGCACCCCCCGGTGGACGGACGACGTCGGCGCACCGACCTCGTACCCGCGGAGCCTCATGCCTGCCCCCACCTCTCCTTCTCCCGCGGTCGTCCTGCGCGACCTCACGTTCTCCTGGCCCGACGGCGCCACCCCGATCGCGGGCGTGTCCGGCACGTTCGGCGCCGGGCGCACCGGGCTCGTCGGTGACAACGGCACCGGCAAGTCCACGCTGCTGCGTCTCGTCGCCGGGCACCTGACACCCACGTCCGGCAGCGTGTCCGTCGCCGGAGCCGTCGCCTCCGTGCCGCAGCGACTGACCCTCGACGTCGGCGCCACCGTCGCGGACCTGCTCGGTGTCCGGGCACCCCTGGACGCCGTGCGCGCCATCGCCGACGGCGACGTCCGACCCGAGCTGTTCGACGTCGTCGGCGACGACTGGGACGTCGAGGAGCGTGCCGTGGCCGCGCTCGCCGCGGCCGGCCTGCCGAGCGCCCCCGGCGTCCTGGACCGTACTGTCGGCACGCTCTCCGGCGGGGAGACGGTGCTCACGGCGGTCACCGGTGTGCGGCTGGGGCGTGCGGACGTCGCGCTGCTGGACGAACCCACGAACAACCTGGACGGCGCGGCGCGCGAACGACTCGTCGAGCTCGTGCGCACCTGGCGCGGGGCGCTCGTCGTCGTCTCGCACGACCGCGAGCTGCTGGAGCTCGTCGACGCCACCGCCGAGCTGCGCACCGGCTCGCTCACCACCCACGGCGGGCCCTACTCCGCGTACGAGGAGTGGTTGGGCGTCCAGCAGGTCGCCGCGCAGCGCGCGGTGCGCGACGCGGAGCAGACGTGGCGCCGGGAGCGGCGCGAACGCATCAAGACGGGCGAGCGCATCGCGCACTCGCAGCGTCAGGGGCGCACCGACGCCGCGAACAGCAAGTACGTCAAGGCCGTCGTCAACGACCGGCGCAACGCGGCCGAGAAGTCCCAGGGGAGCCGACGGGGTGCCGCCGACGCCGCGGAGGCCGCCGCGCTCGCGGCGGTCGACTCCGCTCAGCGCGCCGTGCGCGACGACGACCGGATCGTCGTCGACCTTCCCGACCCGGACGTGCCGGCCGGGCGCCGGATCGCCGTGCTGAGCGGGGCGGACGGGCGCGAGGTGATCCTCGCCGGACCGCAACGGGTCGCCCTGACGGGCGCGAACGGCGTCGGCAAGACGACGCTGCTGGAGCGGCTGCTGGCCGGCCCGTCGTCGTCGGGCGAGATCCTGACCGGACGCGTGGGCTACCTGCCGCAACGCCTCGACGACCTCGACGACGACGACACGGTGCTCGACGCCGTCCGCGCCGGGGCCCCGCACGTGGCACCGGGCGAGCTCCGCAACCGGCTGGCGCGGTTCCTGGTGCGCGGGGACCAGGTCGACCGGCCGGTGGCGACCCTGTCCGGCGGAGAACGTCTGCGCGTGCACCTGGCGCGCATGCTCCTGGCGGATCCGCCCGCCCAGCTCCTCGTGCTGGACGAGCCGACGAACAACCTCGACCTGGCCAGCACGGACCGCCTGGTGGAGGCGCTGAGCAACTACCGGGGCGCGGTCCTGGTGGTCAGCCACGACCGCTCGTTCCTGCGACGGATCGGCGTCGGGACGTTCCTGGAGCTCGGGCCCGACGGCGTGCGGCCCGTCGGTTGACCCGCGGACACGCCGCGGGGCGCCGGTCGGGAGCTCCGACCGGCGCCTCGCGGTGGGTCAGGCGCAGGCCGCGCCGTTGAGGGTGAAGCCCGTGGGCGCCGGGTGCCCGGACCCCGTGGTCGCGCCGTTGAACCCGAAGGTCGCCGACTGTCCGGGGGCGATCGTGCCCGACCACGCGGGGTGCTCGGCCGTCACGGTGGTGCCGGACTGGGTGAGCGTCGCGCTCCAGCCCGGCACGTCGACCCGCTGCCCGCCCGGGTACTCGAACTCGACGACCCAGCCGGTCACGGGCGCGTCCGCGGTGTTCGTCACGGTGACCGAGGCCGTGTAGCCCGGCTGGTTCCCGCCCCAGTGCGACGCCTGGTAGGCGACCTCGCACTCGCCGGTCGGCTCGTCGGTGGGCGTGGGCGTCGGGCTGGGCTCGACGTCGCCCACGAGGGTGGTGAAGGTCACCACGGCGGTCTCGGCGGACACCGCACCGGTGTTGTCGTTCCGGGAACGGACCGTCACGGAGTACTCCGTCGAGGGTTCCAGTCCTTCCAGGTCCACCATCGGGACGCCGTCGGTGGCGGCGATCACCTCGCCGGTCCCGGCGTCGAGGACGTCGAAGCCCGTGACGCATCCTCCTGGCGCCAGGCCCCACATGACGTGGGCGCTCGTGGCGGTGATGCTCGACGCCCCCGGCGGGGTGGCGGGGGCGACGGGCGCCTCGTCCGGGCAGCCCTCCGGCTCGGCCGTGACCG
The DNA here is from genome assembly GCF_056590155.1 of Isoptericola sp. GX10416. Lineage (NCBI taxonomy): Bacteria > Bacillati > Actinomycetota > Actinomycetes > Micrococcales > Promicromonosporaceae > Isoptericola > Isoptericola sp. GX10416. The sequence continues at coordinate 124,343 of NZ_JBWPVO010000010.1, forward strand.
TCGGCGTGGGGTCGGGGCCGTCGTCGCCGAGGCCGGTGACCTCGCCGTCGCCGCCGTCGAACGCGACGTCGGAGCAGGAGTAGAAGTTCTCGTTGCTGTCCGAGCGCACCCAGTGCGTGAACACGATGTGCCGCCCGGAGCGGTCGGCCGGGAGCGTCACGTCCCAGTAGTAGTAGTTCAGCCCGCCCGGACCACCGGTCGCCGGCGGGTCGACGACGGAGTCGATCAGCTCCAGGTCGTCCCAGCCCAGCGGCGCCGTCGGGTCGAAGCCCTCGCGCGTCACGTAGACGTCGAACCGGCCCGGGTGGGCCGCCCAGTTGTTGTGCTGGAACTCGTACGTCTCGCCGGCCGTGAGGTGCGTCGTCGGCCAGTCGGTGCGGGCAGCGTTGTACGGCTCGAAGTCGTACGGCCCGCTGCCGCCACCGTCGCAGATGCGCCCGTCCGGGATGTACCCGACGGTGCGTCCGGCCCCGTTGGAGTCGAGGTTGCCGAACCAGTTGTACAGGGGCGTCTTGCCGCTGGCGGCCACGGCGTCGGCGCAGGCCGGGTTCTTCGGCGTGATGTCGCCGCCGGCGGAGGTGCCGTCGAGCCAGCAGAAGTACTGACGGCTCCCGGGGAACACCTCGGCGCCGTGGGCCTCGGCCGGCGGCGGCGCGGTCGCCACCACCAGGCCTGCCGCGCCCAGGACCACCGCGGCGGCCAGGGCTGCGAGTCGTCGCATGTCGAACTCCTTCGTTCGTCGGACAGTTCCCTCCAGCGTCGTCCACGCGTGCGCCGCGTGGCGACCGTGCGAAACGTTTCGTGCGCGGGCCGGGCGATGGGGTTGGATGGCGTCATGGCACTCGCTCCGGACAACCCGTTCGCCCGCCCGTCCGACCTCCCCTACGAGCTGCCGGACTTCTCGGCCGTGCGGGTCGAGCACCTGGAACCCGCGGTGCTCGCCGGCCTGGCCGAGCAGCGGGCCGAGATCGAGGCGATCGCGACCGACCCGTCGCCCGCCACGGTCGCCGGCACGCTCGAGGCCCTCGAGTGCTCCGGTCGCCTGTTGGAACGCGCGAGCACCGTGCTGTTCACGCTGGTGAGCGCCGACGCGACGCCGCAGGTCGAGGACGTGCACGCCCGCCTCGCGCCGCTGCTCGCCGCCCACCACGACGCGATCCACCAGGACGGGCGGCTGCACGCCCGCCTGCTGTCCCTGCAGGAGCGGGCCGACGCCGGCGAGATCGACCTCGCCGGCGACGAGGCGTGGCTGCTGCGCACCTGGCTCAAGGACCTGCGCCGGTCCGGGATCACCCTGGCGGACGCCGACCAGGAACGGCTGCGCGAGCTCAACGCCCGCCTGTCCGAGCTGTCCGCCGAGTTCGGGCGCCGGCTCCTGGCGGGCGAGAAGTCCTCCGGGGTGCTGCTCACCGACCCCGCCGACCTCGCCGGGCTGACCGACGACGAGGTCGCCGCGGCGGCCCAGGCCGCGACCGACGCGGGCCACCCCGGCGGCTGGCTCCTCGTCCTGCAGCTCCCCACCCGTCAGGGGGTCGTCGCCTCGCTGGCGAGCGACGCCGTCCGGGAGCGCGTCCAGCGGGCCAGCGAGTCGCGCGGCACGCACGGCGACGACCACGACACCCGCGCCGTGCTGCTGGAGATCGCACGGCTGCGCGCCGAGCGCGCCCGGCTCCTGGGCTACCCGCACCACGCCGCCTACGTCGCCGAGGACGCCACCGCGGGCAGCGCCGAGGCCGTCGCGCAGATGCTCGACCGCCTCGCCCCGCCCGCCGTCGTGAACGCCCGCGCCGAGGCCGACGAGCTGGCGGCCCACCTGCACCGGACCTCGCCGGACGCCGAGCTGCGAGCGGCGGACTGGGCGCGCCTCGCCCAGCAGGTCCGCGGCGAGCGCCGTGCGCTCGACGACGCCGACCTGCGGCCCTACCTCGAGCTCGAGCGCGTCGTGCACGACGGTGTCTTCGAGGCCGCCCGACGCCTGTACGGGCTCTCGTTCGCCGAGCGCGTCGACCTGGTGGGATACCACCCCGACGTGCGCGTCTTCGAGGTCTTCGACGCGCCCGAGCCCGGCACGCCGGGCGAAGGGCTCGGCCTGTTCCTCGCGGACTGGTACACCCGACCCACCAAGCGCGGCGGCGCCTGGATGAACAGCCTCGTCGAGCAGAACCACCTGTTCGGGCAGCGGCCCGTGGTCATCAACAACCTCAACGTGGTCAAGCCGGAGGCGGGGCGGCCCACCCTCCTCGTCTGGGACCAGGTCATCACCCTCTTCCACGAGTTCGGCCACGCGCTGCACGGGCTCCTGTCCGACGTCCGCTTCCCGTCCCAGGCGGGCACCAGCGTGCCGCGCGACTTCGTGGAGTTCCCCTCCCAGGTCAACGAGATGTGGGCCTGGGAACCGGAGATCCTGAGCTCCTACGCCGTCCACCACGTCACCGGCGAGCCCCTGCCCGCGCAGTGGGTCGACACCCTGCTCGCCGCCCGCGCCGACGGCGAGGGGTTCGCCACCACCGAGTACCTCGGCGCCGCCCTGCTCGACCAGGCGTGGCACCGGCTCGGTCCCGGCGACGTGCCCACGTCGATCGACGACGTGGCGGCGTTCGAGGACGCGGCGCTCGCTGACGCCGGGCTCGATGGCGTCCTGGTGCCGCCGCGGTACCGCACCACCTACTTCAACCACGTGTGGGGCTCCGGCTACGCCGCCGCGTACTACAGCTACATCTGGTCCGAGGTCCTCGACGCCGACACCGTCGAGTGGTACCACGAGAACGGCGGGCTGACCCGGGCGAACGGGGACGCGTTCCGCCGGCTGCTGCTCGCGCGCGGCGGCTCGCAGGACCCTCTGGACTCGTTCCGGGACCTGCGCGGGCGCGACGCCGACATCGCCCCGCTCCTGGCGCGCCGCGGACTGGGTACGGTGGCGTCGTGAGCACCCCCACCGCACCTCGCCCCGGAACCACCGCCGCCGACGAGGTCGTCGACATCTGCCGCGACCTGCTGCGGATCGACACCTCGAACTTCGGCGACGACTCCGGACCGGGGGAGCGCAAGGCGGCCGAGCACGTCGCGACGCTGCTGGCCGACGTCGGGCTGGAGCCGCAGGTCTTCGAGTCCGCGCCGGGACGCACGTCCGTCGTCGCACGCTGGGAGGGGACCGACCCGTCGCGGGGCGCGCTCGTGCTGCACGGTCACACCGACGTCGTGCCCGCCCAGGCGGCCGACTGGTCCGTGGACCCGTTCGCCGCCGAGGAGATCGACGGCATGCTGTGGGGCCGTGGCGCCGTCGACATGAAGGACATGGACGCGATGATCCTGGCGGTCGTGCGCCAGATGGTGCGCGAAGGCCGGCGCCCGGCGCGCGACGTCGTCATCGGGATGTTCGCCGACGAGGAGGCGGGCGGGGTGCTCGGCGCCCGTTGGCTCGTCGACCACCACCCGGAGCTCTTCGAGGGCGCCACGGAGGCCGTCAGCGAGGTGGGCGGATTCTCCGTCGAGGTCGGCGGACGGCGCGCCTACCTGGTCCAGACGGCCGAGAAGGGCCTCGCCTGGTTGCGCCTCGTCGCCGACGGCCGCGCCGGGCACGGCTCGCAGGTCAACCACGAGAACGCGGTGACCGAGCTCGCGGCCGCCGTCGCGCGCGTGGGCCGGCACGCCTGGCCGTACACGCTGACGCCCACGGTGGAACGCCTCCTGCGGGGCGTCGCCGACCTGACCGGTCTGCCGTTCGACCCCGACGGTGGTGCGGACCCCTCGCTGGTGGACGCCCTGGTCGCCGCGCTCGGCCCGGCCGCGAAGTTCGTCGGGGCCACCGTGCGGCACACCACCAACCCCACCCAGCTCGACGCCGGGTACAAGGCGAACGTCATCCCCGGCTCGGCGTCGGCGACCCTGGACGTGCGGACCCTGCCCGGGCACGAGGCGGAGGCGCACGAGACGCTCGCCGCGCTCGTCGGGCCGCAGGTGCGCATCGAGACGATCCACGCCGACCAGGCTCTCGAGGTGCCGTTCTCCGGTGGTCTCGTCGACGCCATGGTGGACGCCCTGCACGCCGAGGACCCGGGCGCCGCCGTGCTGCCGTACACGCTCTCCGGCGGCACGGACAACAAGTCGCTCGCACGCCTGGGCATCACCGGCTACGGGTTCGCCCCGCTGCGCCTGCCCGCCGACCTCGACTTCGCGGGCATGTTCCACGGTGTCGACGAGCGGGTGCCCACCGACGCCCTGAAGTTCGGCACCCGCGTCCTGGACCGCCTGCTGTCGACCTGCTGAGCACCGGCAGCGCAGGCCGGCGGCCTCCGCCGCGAAGAAGCCCGGGGGAGCGGCCGCACACGCCGTGCGGAACGTGTCCACTCAGAGCGTGGAGCGTGCCTTGATGATCTTGCGGCGCAGCCACACCCGTCGTTCGCCGCCGAGATAGAGGCGGCTGCGGGCCAGCTCCCAGCGTCCGTACTCGGCCTCCTCGGTGAGCATCTTGCGTGCGTCCGGCACGGAGACGTCTCTGTCGATCGTGACCACGCGGTACTCGTACTGTCCGTGCCTGCGCCAGCTGGATGCCATCGGCTCGCCTCCCGTTGCCGGTCGTTCACCGTTTTCGTGTGCCCATTGTGCCCCTCTTGGCGCTAACGTCAGAGCATGACCGCTGACCCGCGCGCCGCGTTGGACCGCTTCGTCGCTGCACTCGAGGGGCACTTCCACGCCGTCTCGACGCGGCGGGGCGACGACGACCCCGCCGTCGACGAGGCCTACGAGGTACTCGCCGACGCCTTCGAGGTGTACGAGGACTCGCTCGCCCAGGTGTACACCGAGGTGACGCCGTTCTACCTCGACGAGGACGGCGACGACGAGGACGACGACGAGGACGACGACCTCGACGACCTCGACGACGTCGAGGTCAGCGCGAGCTGAGGCCTACCAGCGCTCGGGATACCCCACGTCGATCGCGGACACGTCGTCGAGCGCGGCGTGCACCTCGCCGGGCAGCACCAGGTCCGCTGCTGCGAGCGCGCCCTTGAGCTGCAGGGGCGTGCGAGCGCCCACGACGGCGCAGGCGACCGCGGGACGGGCCAGGAGCCAGGCGAGGGCGACCTCCAGCGGCGCCCGCCCCAGGCCGTCCGCAGCGGTGGCCACGGCCTCCACGATGGCGGCCGACCCGGCGTCCTCGAGGTACTGCCCCACGAACCCGGCCAAATGGTCCGACGCCGCCCGGGAGTCGACAGGGACCGAGCGGCGGTACTTGCCGGTGAGCACGCCGCGCCCGAGCGGCGACCACGCGAGCACCCCGGTCCCGAGGTCCAGCGCGGCGGGGACGATCTCGCGCTCGATGCCGCGCTGCAGCAGCGAGTACTCCAGCTCCAGGGCCGCCAGGCCCGTCCCGTCCGACTCCAGCAGGGTCGCGGCACGCGCCGAGGCCCAGGCCGGATGGTTCGACAGCCCGACGTAGCGTGCCCTCCCCGACGAGACGGCCAGCCGCAGGGCGGAGACCGTCTCCTCCAGCGGTGTGGTCGGGTCGGGGCACGCGACGAGGAACAGGTCGACGTGGTCGGTGCCGAGCCGGCGCAGCGACGCGTCGAGCTCGCCGAGCAGACCGCCCCGGGACGCGTCGCGCCGCGGGCCGGCGGCCCCGCTGCGAACCCCAGCCTTGGTGACGAGCACCACGTCGTCGCGGGCCACCTGGCCGTCCAGCGCCTCACCCAGCACCTGCTCGGCGTCGCCGTCGCCGTACGAGGCCGCGGTGTCGACCAGGGTGCCTCCACCGTCCAGGAACGTGCGCAGGATGTCGGCCGCGTCAGCCCTGTCGGTGTCGCGTCCCCAGGACATCGTGCCGAGCCCCAGGGCGGAGACGCGCAGTCCCGCCGAGCCCACCTGCCGTCGTTCCATGCGGCGGAGCCTACCGGCGGCGTCGGTGCGGACGTCGGTACCGCGCCGGGTAGTGTGGCCGCTCGTGAGTTCCTGGGAAGCGATCCTCCTCGGCCTGGTGCAAGGCCTCACCGAGTTCCTGCCGATCTCCTCCAGCGCGCACCTGCGCATCGTGGGCGAGTTGATCGGTGGGCAGGACCCGGGGGCGCTGTTCACGGCCGTGTCCCAGATCGGCACCGAGACGGCCGTGCTGCTCTACTACCGGCGCACGATCAAGGCCGTGTGCATCGGGTGGTGGACCTCCCTGCGCGGCGACCACGGGCGCGACTGGCGCTCCCGGATGGGCGCGCACGACTCCGACGCCCGCATGGCCTGGTACATCGCGCTGGGGTCCGTCCCGATCGTGGTGCTCGGCCTGCTGTTCCAGGACGCCATCGAGACCACGCTGCGCAACCTGTGGATCACCGTCGTCATGCTGGTCGTCTTCGCGATCCTGCTCGATGTCGCCGACCGGTACGGGGCGCGGGTGCGGCACATCGATGAGCTCACCCCGAAGCGGGCGATCGGGTTCGGGCTGGCCCAGTCGCTGGCGCTGGTCCCGGGCGTCTCGCGGTCCGGCGGCACGATCACCGCGGGCCTCGCGATGGGCTTCACCCGCAAGGCAGCCGCGGACTACTCGTTCCTGCTGGCGGTGCCGGCGGTGCTGGGGTCCGGCTTCTACCAGATCGCCAAGGCCGCCGGCGGCGACGCCGCCCCCGGCTCGGCCGACGCCATGGACATCGTGCTGGCGACGCTGATGGCGTTCGTCGTCGGGTACGTCGTCCTCATCGGGTTCCTCAAGATCGTCTCGACCTACTCCTACAGGCCGTTCGTCTACTACCGGTACGGGCTCGCCGCGGTCGTCGTGATCCTGCTCCTGACAGGTGCGATCGACGCGAACTCCGGGGCGCACGTCTGACGCCGGTACCCTGAGGCCGTGCGTTCCTGGCCTCTCCCGCAGATCCCCGAGCTCCCCGCCCCCCTCGACGGCCGTCGTCCGACCGTGATGGTGCACGACACCACGACCGGTCGAGCGGTCGACGCGGCGCCAGGAGACACCGCTCGCACGTACGTGTGCGGCATCACGCCGTACGATGCGACCCACCTCGGGCACGCGGCCACGTACATCGCGTTCGACCTGCTGCACCGGGCCTGGATCGACGCCGGCAAGCAGGTCACGTACTGCTCCAACGTCACGGACGTCGACGACCCGCTCCTGGAGCGCGCGACGGCCACCGGCGTGGACTGGCGCGATCTGGCCCGCGACCAGATCGCCCTGTTCGCCGAGGACATGACGGCGCTGGGTGTCGTTCCGCCCGCGCCGTGGACCGGCGTCGTGGAGCACATGGCGCCGATCGTCGCGGCCGTGAGCCGGATGCTCGCCGACGGCACCGCGTACCGCGTGCCGGTCGAGCCGGGTGCCGGGGGCGACGACCCGGGTCTCGGCGACGTCTACGCCGACCTCGGCGCGGACTCGGCGTTCGGCGCCGTCTCCGGGTACGACGACGCCACGATGGCCGAGCTGTTCGCCGAGCGCGGGGGCGACCCTGACCGCGAGGGCAAGAAGAACCCGCTGGACCCGCTGCTGTGGCGCCGCGAGCGTCCGGGCGAACCCGCCTGGGAGGCGGGGGACCTCGGCACGGGACGACCCGGCTGGCACGTCGAGTGCGCCGTCATCGCCCAGGACGGGATCGGCCTGCCGTTCGACGTCCAGGGTGGCGGCGCGGACCTCGTGTTCCCGCACCACGAGATGTCCGTCTCGCACGGGCGCATGCTGGTCGGCCCGCACAGTGCGCCGCGGGCGCACACCCATGCGGCGCTCGTGTCCTACGACGGCCACAAGATGAGCAAGTCGCGCGGCAACCTCGTGCTCGTCTCGGCGCTGCGCCGCGACGGCGTGGACCCGATGGCGATCCGTCTCGGCGTGCTCGCGAACCACTACCGCACCGAGTGGGAGTGGACCGACCAGGTGCTGCACGACGGCGTCGCTCGGCTCGACCGGTGGCGCGCGGCGGTGTCGGGCAACGGCGCTCCTGCGGCTGACGCGCTCCTGGCGGAGCTGCGCGCGGCGATGGCCGACGACCTCGACGCGCCCCGCGCGCTCGCCGCGGTGGACGCCTGGGCGGACCGCTCCCTGGAACCGGGCCGTGACACGACGTCTGACGAGGAGGGCGCTCCCGGCGTCGTCGCGCGCGCCGTCAACGCCCTGCTGGGCGTGCGCCTGTAGGAGGCTCAGCCCTTCTCGGGGCCGGGGTCCCGACGACGCAGGTAGCGCTCGAACTCGCGCGCGATCGCCTCGCCGGAGGCCTCCGGCAGCTCGGCGGCGTCCTTCGCCTCCTCGAGCTGGTGCACGTACTCCGCGATCTCGGCGTCCTCGCCCGCGAGCTCGTCGACGCCGTGCTGCCACGCCTCGGCGTCCTCGACGAGCTCGCCGAGGGGGACGGCGGCGGCCACCAGCTCTTCGACGCGCGCCAGGATCGCCAGCGTCGCCTTGGGCGAGGGCGGGTTGGCGACGTAGTGGGGCACGGCCGCCCAGAGCGACACGGACTGGAAGCCGCGGGTGGCGGCCTCGTGCTGCAGGACCCCGACGATGCCGGTGGGCCCCTCGTACGTGCTCGGTTCGACGTCGAGCACGGCCTGCAGGCCCTCGGACTCGGTCGTCGCGGAGATCGGGATCGGGCGGGTGTGGGGCACGTCGGCCAGCAGTGCCCCGAGGGTCACCACGGTGCGGACCTCCAGCTCGTCCGCCAGGTCCAGCAGCTCGCGGCAGAACGACTTCCACCGGAACGACGGCTCGATGCCGTGCACCAGGACGACCCGACGGTCCGGCAGCTCCGCCACCGAGATCGTGGTCGTCGGCCAGGCCACGACACGGCGGCCGTCGTCCCTCGGAGTGATCGTCGGCCGGTTGACCTGGAAGTCGTGGTAGTCCTCCGGGTCGAGCTCGCGCAGCAGTGAGGCATCCCACACCTCGCTCAGGTGCTCCAGAGCCCCGCTCGCGGCCCCACCTGCGTCGTTCCACCCCTCGAACGCGGCGATCATGACGGTCTGACGTGCGGCGTGACGGCCGAACGAGGGCTCCGTGCTCATCTGGCCACCCTATACAGCGCGGTGGTGGTCGTTCCTGGCCGACACCCGCCCCCGAGGTCGGCCGGCGCGGGATCTCGGCGACCGGTGCAGGTAGCCTCGACGTGCCTGACCGTCCGCCCGCGCCACGTCTGGAGCCCACCCTGAACACCGCCGCACGTCATGCCTCCGCCGACGCCCCTGCCTCGGGATCGGACGGGCTGCCTTCCGCCGTCCTGTGGGACATGGACGGCACCCTGGTGGACACCGAGCCGTACTGGCACGAGGCGGAGTTCGCCCTGGTCGCCGACCACGGTGGCTCCTGGTCGCACGAGCAGGCGCTGGAGCTCACGGGCTGCGAGCTGACGTTCGGCGCGCAGCGGCTCCGGGAGGCCGGCGTCGACCTGTCCGTGCCACGCATCGTCGACTACCTGCTGGGCAAGGTCAGCGTCGCGGTCGCCCGTGAGGTGCCGTGGCGACCCGGTGCGCTCGACCTCCTGGACGCCGTCGTGCGCGCGGGCGTGCCCTGCGCCCTGGTGACCATGAGCTACTCCGTGCTCGCGGACGCCGTCGTCGCGCACGTGCCGGGAGCGTTCCGGACCCTCGTCACGGGTGACCAGGTCAGCCGCGGCAAGCCGGACCCGGAGGCCTACCTGGTCGGTGCCTCACGACTGGGTGTCGCCATCTCCGAGTGCGTCGCCATCGAGGACTCACCGACGGGTATCGCCGCGGCGCTCGCGTCGGGCGCGCGGACCCTCGGTGTCGAGGCCGTCCACCCGATCGTCGAGCAGCCCGGCCTGAGCCGCGCCCGCAGCCTCACGGACGTCGACCTGGGCGTGCTGCGACGCATCGCCCGCGGCGAGGTCGTCGACCTCATGCGCTGACGCGCCTCAGACGTCGACGCCGAGCCGTTCGCGGAGCTGATCGGGGGTGACGAGCGGGGGAGTGCCGCCGAACTCCGGGCACACCGCCTGGTGGGCGCACCATCCGCACAGCTTGCTGCGCTTCGGGGCGAACTCCCCCCGGCGCGCAGCGGCCTCGATCGCGTCCCAGATGCCGCGGACCTTGGTCTCGGTGACCTCGAGCTCCCGCTCGGTCGGCTGCGCGCGCAGCACCTGCCCGTCGCCGAGGTAGACGAGCTGCAGCATCGCGGGCAGCACGCCGCGCTCGCGCCACACGACCAGGCCGTAGAAGCGCATCTGGAACAGCGCCGAGCTCTCGAAACCGGGGCGCGGTGACCGGCCCGACTTGTAGTCGACCACCCGCACCATGCCGTTCGGGGCGACGTCGATCCGGTCGATGATCCCGCGCAGCAGTGGTCCGTCGTCGAGCTGGGACTCGACGCGCAGCTCGCGGGACTCGGGTTCCAGCCGGTTCGGGTCCTCCAACGTGAAGTACGTGCCCAGCAGTTTGCCCGCCGTGCCCAGCCAGTCCTCGACGGAGTTGCCCTCGGCGTCGCCGCCGGACGTGAAGAGCTGCGCGTACCGCGGTTCTGCCTCCACCAGGCGGTCCCACTCGCCCGGCAGCAGGTCGAGCGCCGCCTGCGGCGTGCGCTCGCCCAGGGGCGCGTCGTAGAGCCGTTCCAGGACGGCGTGCACCAAGGTTCCGCGTGCGGCCGCCGACGACGGCGGCTCGGGCAGGCGGTCGACCGTGCGGAAGCGGAACAGCAGCGGGCACTGCAGGAAGTCGTTCGCGCGCGACGGAGACAGCGCCGGACGGCGGGGGGGCGCGTCCGCCAAGTTGGGCGAGTCGACGTCGGGCGTGGCGTCCGGACCGCCCGCCGGGTCGGCCGTCGAGTCAGCCGCCGAGTCGGCCGTGGGGTCCGCGGTCGTCGTCATCCCGCCACCCTATGGCGCACGGCCGACACGGCCGGACCGCCGCTCCCGGATAGCCTGGAGCGGTGCCTCCCCGTTCTCCCGGCTGGACCGTCGGCCGGATCGCCGGTGCCCCCGTGGTCATCACCCGGTCCTGGGCCGTCGCCGCCGTCGTCCTCGCCCTGCTCTTCGCCCCGACGGTGCGCTCGTTCGCCCCGCGCCTGGACCTGGTCGGCGTGGTGGTGGTGTCCGCCGCGTTCGTCCTGCTGCTCTTCGGCTCGGTGTTCCTGCACGAGGTCGCGCACGCCCTGGTGGCCCGCGCCCGCGGGTACCGGGTCGACGAGCTCGCGCTGACCCTGTGGGGAGGCCACACGGCCTACACCGGCAGCGACCGACGTCCCGGCGACGTCGCCCTCGTCGCCGTCGTCGGCCCCCTGACGAACCTGGCGCTCGCCGCCGCGTTCTGGCTCGCCTTCGAGGCCCAGCAGCAGATGTCGGTGCCCGCGCTCCTGCTGTACGCGGGCGCTTTCTCCAACGCCTTCGTGGGCGTCTTCAACCTCGTGCCCGGCCTCCCGCTCGACGGCGGCCAGGTGCTCGCGGCGGGCGTCTGGGCGGTGACCGGCTCCCGGACGCGGGGGACGCTCGTGGCCGGCTGGGCCGGTCGCGTCGTCGGGATCGGGCTGGTCGTCGTCGCGCTCGCGTGGCCGCTGCTGCAGGGGCGCCAGGCCGACGTCTTCACCGTGATGTGGGCGGCGATCATCGGGGCGTTCCTGTGGTCAGGCGCGACCGACGCGATCCGGTCCAGCCGCCGTCACCAGCGCGTCGCCGCGCTGGACGTCGCGACGCTGTCGACCGGGGCCGTCGTCGTGCCCACCGGCGCGGGGGTCGACGCCGTCGCCGGGGCGCTGGCCTCCCGGGCGAACGCCGGCGGGGCAGAGGTCGCCGTCGTCGTGGTCGACGACGCGGGCGCCCCGCTCGGGTGGATCGACGCCCGTGCGGCGGCCGCCGTGCCGCCCGACGTCGCGGCGGCGACCCCGGTGGACGCGGTCCTGGTCCCGTTCACGGCCGGTTCCGCGGTCCAGGCGCACGAGTCCGGACCCGACCTGCTCGACCACCTGGCCCGCACCTCGGGCGGTGCTCGTGTCGTCCCGGTGCTCGACGGCGTCCGGGTGAGCGGCGTCCTGGACGTCGCCGGGGTGGCGGCCGCGCTGCGTCCGCCCGGTCGAAAGTAGACTGGTCGACCGTGACTTCCTCCTCCGCCACCGGTGCCGACCTGCGGCGTGGTCCGCTGCGCGTCGGCGACAAGGTCCAGCTCACCGATCCCAAGGGTCGGATGCACACGATCACGCTCGCCGAGAACGCGACCTTCCACACCCACAAGGGCTACTTCCGCCACGAAGAGCTCATCGGACGGCCCGAGGGCTGGGTGGTGACCAACACCGCCGGCATCGAGTACCTCGCGCTGCGTCCGCTGCTGAGCGACTTCGTGCTGTCGATGCCCCGGGGCGCCGCCGTGGTCTATCCCAAGGACGCCGGCCAGATCGTCCAGATGGCCGACATCTTCCCCGGTGCTCGCGTCGTCGAGGCCGGCGTGGGCTCCGGCGCGCTGACGATGTCGCTGCTGCGCGCCGTCGGCGACGCGGGCGAGCTGCACTCCATCGAGCGGCGCGAGGACTTCGCCGCCGTCGCGCGCGGCAACGTCGAGGCGTTCTTCGGCGGTCCGCACCCCGCGTGGCAGCTGCACACCGGCGACCTCGCCGATCGTGTGCACGACGTCGTCGAGCCTGGTTCGGTGGACCGCGTGGTGCTCGACATGCTCGCACCCTGGGAGAACATCGACGCGGTGGCGAGCGTGCTCGCCCCGGGCGGGGTGCTGATCTGCTACGTCGCCACGGCCACCCAGCTCTCCCGCACCGCCGAGGACCTGCGGTCCGACGGCCGGTTCGCCGAGCCGAGCGCCTGGGAGTCCATGGTGCGCGGCTGGCACCTCGAGGGCCTGGCGGTGCGCCCCCAGCACCGGATGATCGGGCACACCGGCTTCCTGGTCAGCGCGCGGCGTCTGGCCGACGGCGTGGAGCCGCCGGAGCGCAAGCGACGCCCGGCCAAGGGCGCCCACCCCGCCCCGGACGACACCTGGACCGAGGAGGACCTCGGCGAGCGGCCGGTGTCCGACAAGAAGATCCGCAAGGTGCGGCGCGAGGTCGGCCAGGCCCCGGACTGAGGTTTCGACCAGGTCACGGTCCGGTCTGGATCCTGTGAACGTCGCGACCGGTCCGTGAAATGGTCGACGCGATGTCGGCGTTGAGCCGTAAGGTGCTGTTTCCGGGGGCGCCTCCGTGACAGCGGAGGGCGTCACCCGGGCCGTACGAGAGGGGACGCGATGACCGACCACCCTGTCCGCCCGGAAGGTACGCCCGCGCCGTCGGGCCGCGACGCCCAGGCCGCGCTGCTCGCCGCGAAGAACGAACGCCTCGCCGAGGCCCTGCGCGCCGCCCGCGACCAGATCGTCGAGCTGAAGAAGCAGATCGACGACCTGTCGAAGCCGCCGGGGACGTACGCCGTGTTCCTCGGCGCGCACGACGACGGTTCGGTCGACGTGATGTCGTCCGGGCGCAAGATGCACGTCCAGGCGAGCCCGGGGCTCGCGCTCGACGAGCTCGCCCCCGGCCAGGAGGTCAAGCTCAACGAGGCCATGACGGTGGTGTCCGCCGGCGGCTTCGAGCGGATCGGTGAGCTGGTCACGGTCAAGGAGATCCTCGACGGGTCGCGCGTGCTGGTGGTCGGTCGCGCGGACGAGGAACGAGTGGTGCGCCTGGCCGGCTCCGTCGCGGACGCGCCCCTGCGCGTCGGCGACTCCCTGACCGTCGACGTGCGCAGCGGCTTCGTCTTCGAGGTCGTGCCCAAGTCCGAGGTCGAGGAGCTCGTCCTGGAGGAGGTGCCCGACATCGCCTACGAGGACATCGGCGGTCTCGGGCCGCAGATCGAGGCGATCCGGGACGCGGTCGAGCTGCCGTTCTCCCACCCCGACCTGTTCCGCGAGCACGGGCTGCGCCCGCCCAAGGGTGTGCTGCTGTACGGCCCGCCGGGTTGCGGCAAGACGCTCATCGCCAAGGCGGTCGCGTCGTCGCTCGCCAAGATGGTGGCGGACAAGCGCGGCGGCGACCCGAACGCGAAGAGCTACTTCCTCAACGTCAAGGGTCCCGAGCTGCTCAACAAGTACGTCGGCGAGACCGAGCGGCACATCCGCCTGATCTTCGCCCGGGCCCGCGAGAAGGCGTCCAAGGGCATGCCGGTCGTCGTCTTCTTCGACGAGATGGAGTCCCTGTTCCGCACCCGCGGCACGGGGCTGTCGTCCGACGTCGAGACCACGATCGTGCCGCAGCTCCTGGCGGAGATCGACGGTGTGGAGCGCCTGGACAACGTCATCGTCATCGGTGCCTCGAACCGCGAGGACATGATCGACCCGGCGATCCTGCGCCCGGGCCGGCTCGACGTGAAGATCAAGATCGAGCGCCCGGACGCCGAGGGTGCCAAGGAGATCTTCGCGAAGTACCTCACCGCGGACCTGCCGATCCACGCGGACGACCTGGCCGAGCACGACGGCAACCGTGCCGCGGTGGTCGAGGCCATGATCCGCTCGGTCGTCGAGCGCATGTACGCCCAGGACGAGGACAACCAGTTCCTCGAGGTCACCTACGCCTCCGGCGACAAGGAGGTCCTGTACTTCAAGGACTTCAACTCCGGAGCGATGATCCAGAACGTCGTGGACCGCGCGAAGAAGTCGGCGATCAAGGACTTCCTCTCCAGCGGCAGCCGCGGCATCCGTGTCGAGCACCTGCTCAGCGCCTGCGTGGACGAGTTCCAGGAGAACGAGGACCTGCCGAACACGACCAACCCGGACGACTGGGCTCGCATCAGCGGCAAGAAGGGCGAGCGCATCGTCTTCATCCGCACGATCGTGCGCAAGAAGGGCGAGAACGGCGCCCCGCGCACCATCGACACGGTCAACTCGACGGGCCAGTACCTGTAGGTCAGGCGGGGCGGTAGACCACCAGCGCGACGTCGTCGCGGGCCACCTCGGGCAGCATCTCCTGCAGGAGGCGGTCGGGCACGTCCTCGAGTCTCGCTGCGCGGCCGACCCGGACGGCGACCTCCTCGAGCCGGTCCAGCCCCGCAGCGAGGCTCTCGCCGCGGCGCTCGACCAGCCCGTCGGTGTACAGCAGCACCGTGTCGCCGACGGTCAGCGACGCCTTGTGCTCGGGGCGCGCCCCGGTCGGCAGGGTCAGCGGCGTGCAGCGGGCCTCGTCGAGCCGGTGACAGGTGCCGTCGGTCTGGACGAGCAGGCCGGGCGGGTGCCCGGCGCTGGAGTACGTCAGCGTCATGGTGCGCGCGTCGAAGACCCCGCAGAACACGGTCGTGAACTCCGCGCCGGGCACCGTGCGGGCGAACCCGTCGAGCTCCTCGAGCGTCTCGGCAGGGCCGTACCCGGCCATCATCAGCGCCCGGCCGGCGCTGCTGAGCCGTCCCATGGCGGCGGCCGCGCCCACGCCGTGACCGACGCAGTCGCCCACGACGAGCCCGAACCTGCCGCCCGGCAGCTCGACCACGTCGAACCAGTCGCCGCCGACGGTGAGGCTGTCGTCCGCCGGGCGGTAGCGGGTCTGCCAGTGGGGGGAGTCCAGGGTGCCCGGCACCATCGCGCGCTGCAGGGCGTCGCTCACGGTGCGCACGCTCGCCATCCGTCGCCGGTGCTCGGCGGCGTCGTTCAGCGCCGTGCCGATGGTGCGCGCGAGCAGTTCGAGGAACGTGCGCTGGCTGTCGTCGAACGGGCGCCGAGGGTTGCCGTGCAGCACCAGGACCCCGGGGTCCGGTCCGTCGCCGACCCTCGTGACCAGCACGCCGTCGCGCCACGACGGCACCCCGTGGCGCCGCACCCTGGCGACGTCGGCGCCGGCGACGGCCAGGTCGCCGCCGCTGGTGGAGATCCGGGCGCCGTCGAGGTGGAGGTGGGCGGAGGTGACGTCCTCGCTGTCCCCGAGGACGTCGACGGCGATGCGGGCGACGTCGCTGGTGAGGTCGCGGTGGCCGTGCAGCGCGGTGGAGAGCCGGCCGAGGGTCGCCAGCCGACGACGGTCGACCACCTGGTCGGTGGTCTCGGTGGCGATGTCAATGACGCCCCGCACCACGCCGTCGTCGTCCCGTAGCGGGCTGTAGGAGAAGGTGAAGCGGGTCTCCTCGACGAACCCGGAGCGCTCCATCCACAGCAGCATGTCGACCGACCAGGTCGGTCGGCCGGTCGTGACGACCTCGTCGAACAGCGGTCCGATGTCGTGCCAGATGTGCCCCCACAGATCCGAGGCCGCGGCACCCATGGCGCGAGGGTGCAGCTCGGTGCCGAGCATCTCGCGGTAGCCGTCGTTGTAGATCATCGTGAGCTCGGGCCCCCACGTGACCAGCACGGCGAACCGCGTGCTGAAGCAGAGCTCGACGGCGCGCCGCAGCGGCGCGGGCCACGTCCGCGGGTCACCCAGGGGGGTCCGCGACCAGTCGACCTCGCGCGCGAGGGACGCGCACTCGCCCTCACGGAGGGCGGAATCGAACCAGCCGGGCACGCACCGATTCTAGAACCGGCCGGGGCCAGGCCCCGACACGCCTGGATCCCGCCGTCCGCGGCGGGTCGGTGCCGCCGGGACGTCAGGCGCGACGCATAGGGTGGCGTCGTGACCGTGCGACGCGTGATGGGGATCGAGACCGAGTACGGGGTCCTGTCCCCGGGACGACCGATGGCCAACCCGATGCTGATGAGCTCGCAGGTGGTGACGACGTACCGGGCCTCGGTCCAGGGTGGTCGGCCCGGCCACCCGCCGGCGCGATGGGACTACGTGGACGAGGATCCGCTGGCGGACGCTCGGGGCTTCCACCTGCAGCGCGCCTCGGCGCACCCCTCGCTCCTCACCGACGATCCGGACGCCCCGGCGCCGTCGGGCCCGACGGCGGGGTCCGCGACGGAGGACCTCGCGCGTCCCGACGTCGAGGAGTACGACGACCCCAGCGCCGCGAACTGCATCCTCACCAACGGTGCGCGGCTGTACGTCGACCACGCCCACCCGGAGTACTCCTCGCCGGAGGTGACGAACCCGCGCGACGCCGTCGTCTGGGACGTGGCCGGTGAGCGCGTCATGCTCGCCGCGACCCGCCGCCTCACCGCTGTACCGGACGCGGCCGTCGTCCTGTACAAGAACAACATCGACGGCAAGGGGGCCAGCTACGGCACCCACGAGAACTTCCTCGTGGACCGCAGGCTGCCGTTCTCCACGCTCGTCGAGCTCCTCACGCCGTTCCTCGTCACCCGCCAGGTCTTCACCGGGTCCGGGCGCGTCGGTCTCGGACCCACGGGGGACGAGGCCGGCTTCCAGCTCTCGCAGCGCGCGGACTACATCGAGGCCGAGGTCGGTCTGGAGACGACGCTGCGCCGTCCCATCGTGAACACCCGCGACGAGCCGCACGCCGACCGGACACGGTGGCGCCGCCTGCACCTGATCATCGGCGACGCCAACCACCTGGAGGTCGCGACGTTCCTCAAGCTCGGCACGACGTCGGCCGTGCTGTGGGTCCTGGAGAACCTCGACGCGCTCGCGTCGACGGGCGTCGACGCCCGGGCGGAGCTCGGTCGCCTGCGCCTGGCCGACCCGGTGGACGCCGTGCAGCGGGTCTCGCGCGACGTCGCCCTGTCCGGCCGGCTCGAGCTCGCCGACGGCACCACCCTGTCGGCCCTGGAGATCCAGCAGCGTTACGTCGACGTCGTCGCGCGGGCACTGGCGGCGCTCGGCACCGACGACGAGAGCGACGTCGTGGTGCGACGGTGGCGGTCGGTCCTCGACCGCCTCGCCGTCGACCCGGGGTCGTGCGCCCGCGAGGTGGAGTGGGTGGCCAAGCTGCGGCTCCTGGAGCGCATGCGCGAGCGCGACGGGCTCGCCTGGGACCACCCGCGGCTGCGCGCGCTCGACCTGCAGTGGTCGGACGTCCGTCCCGAGCGCGGCATCTACCACCGCCTCCTGGCCGCCGGCGCCGTGGAGCGTCTCGTGGCGGAGGACGAGGTGGGCCGCGCGGTGCACCACCCGCCCACGGACACCCGGGCCTGGTTCCGCGGTGAGGTGATGGAGCGCTACGCGGACGAGGTGTCCGCGGCCAGCTGGGACTCCGTCATCTTCGACGTTGCCGGCGCGGCCTCGCTGCAGCGCGTGCCCATGCCGGACCCGCTGCGGGGGACGGAGCAGCACATCGGGGCCCTGCTCGACGCCAGCCCGGACGCCGCATCGCTCCTGGCGGGTCTGCGCGGCGACACGTGAGCACCCGGGCGCGCGCCGTGGCCCGGACGACATAGGCTGACCACACCCGCACGGGGTACGACGAAGGAGGCGGACCATGGCCGGTCAGGAACGGATCTCGGGACAGCACGACGACCGCACGCCCGACGAGGAGCCTCAGGACCCGCCGCCCGCGGCCCCGCAGACGTCGGAACGCGACGCCGAGGTCGACTCGCTGCTGGAGGAGATCGACGAGGTGCTGGAGTCCAACGCCGAGTCCTTCGTGCGCGGCTTCGTGCAGAAGGGCGGGCAGTGAGTGCCCACGTCAGCCGCTGACGCCACCGGCCGGCTCCCGGACGCGTTCCTGCGCCCGGGGTCGAGCTCGTTCATGGAGTTCCTCTCCGAGCACTCGCCCCAGCTCCTGCCCGGACGCCGCACCACCTCGGGCACCGTTCCCGCGGCGGACCTGGCGCCGCACGCGACGACGATCGTGGCGCTGACCTTCGGCGACGACGAGTCCGGCCGGGGGATCGTGCTCGCTGGCGACCGCCGCGCCACCATGGGGCACATGATCGCCTCGCGCGAGATCGAGAAGGTGTTCCCGGCCGACGAGTTCTCGGCGGTGGGGATCGCCGGTTCGGCGGGCCTGGCCGTGGAGCTCGTGCGCCTCTTCCAGCTCGAGCTCGAGCACTACGAGAAGATCGAGGGCTCGCTGCTGTCCCTGGACGGCAAGGCCAACCGGCTCGCCACGATGATCCGCGGCAACCTCCCGATGGCGATGCAGGGCCTGGCCGTCGTGCCGCTGTTCGGCGGGTACGACCTCGATCGGGGCACCGGCCGGCTCTTCAGCTACGACGTCACCGGCGGTCGCTACGAGGAGCACGAGCACCACTCGGTCGGCTCGGGCTCGGTGTTCGCGCGCGGCGCGCTGAAGAAGCTGTGGCGCCCGGGCCTCGACGCCGCCGGTGCGGTCGCCGTGGCGGTCGAAGCCCTTTACGACGCCGCCGACGACGACAGCGCGACCGGCGGTCCGGACCCGGTGCGGCGCATCTGGCCGGTCGTGGCCACCGTCACGGCGGGCGGCTACGACCGGGTCGGTGACGACGCGCTGGCCGAGGTCGTGGCCCAGATCGTCGCGGTGCGTTCCGGTGCAGGGGGTGGTCGCGCATGAGCATGCCGTTCTACGTCTCGCCCGAGCAGCTGATGAAGGACCGGGCCGACTTCGCGCGCAAGGGGATCGGCCGCGGGCGTTCCGTCGTCGTGCTCGCCTACGACGACGGCATCGCGTTCGCCACGGAGAACCCGTCGCGCGCGCTGCACAAGATCTCGGAGATCTACGACCGCATCGCGTTCGCCGCGGTGGGCAAGTACAACGAGTTCGAGAACCTGCGGGTCGCGGGCGTGCGCTATGCCGACCTGCGGGGCTACTCCTACGACCGTGCCGACGTCGCGGCCCGGGGTCTCGCCAACGCCTACGCGCAGACCCTCGGGACGGTCTTCACGACCGAGTCGAAGCCGCTCGAGGTCGAGCTCGTGGTGGCCGAGGTCGGAGACTCGCCGGCAGCGGACCAGATCTACCGGCTGACCTACGACGGTTCGGTCGCCGACGAGCACGGGTTCGTGGTGATGGGCGGTCAGGCCGACCAGCTCACGACCCGCGTCAAGGAGTCCTGGACCGAGGGGATGGACCTGGGTGCCGTGCTGCGGCTGGCGGTGCGGACGCTCGGCGCCGTCGCGGCGGACGGCAGCGTGTCCGCCGAGGGCGGGCGCGAGATCCCTGCGAGCGGCCTCGAGGTGGCGGTGCTGGACCGGCGGCGTCCGCGTCGGGCGTTCCGACGGCTGCAGGGCGAGGTGCTCGCCGGCCTCCTGGCCGACGGCGACGAGTGAGGGGGCAGTCCATGGACCGACGGATCTTCGGGCTCGAGACCGAGTACGGCGTCACGTGCGCGGCCGACGACGGGCGAGGACTGAGCGCCGACGAGGTGGCGCGCTACCTGTTCCGCAAGGTGGTGGCGTGGGGCAGGTCGTCGAACGTGTTCCTGCGCAACGGCTCGCGGCTCTACCTCGACGTCGGGTCCCACCCCGAGTACGCGACCGCGGAGTGCGACGACGTGCGCCAGCTCGTCGCGTACGACCGGGGCGGGGAGCGGATCCTGGAGGGTCTGGTCGCCGACGCCCAGCAGCGGCTCGAGCACGAGGGCCTGCCCGGCAAGGTGCACCTGTTCAAGAACAACACCGACTCGGCGGGCAACTCCTACGGGTGCCACGAGAACTATCTCGTGCGGCGCCAGGGTGACTTCTCGCGCCTGAGCGACGTGCTGGTGCCGTTCCTCATCACCCGTCAGGTCCTCACCGGAGCCGGCAAGGTGCTGGCCACGCCCCGTGGCGCCACCTACTGCCTGTCTCAGCGGGCCGACCACATCTGGGAGGCAGTCTCCAGCGCGACGACGCGTTCGCGCCCGATCATCAACACCCGCGACGAGCCGCACGCGGACGCCGAGCATTACCGCCGGCTGCACGTCATCGTCGGCGACTCGTCGATGTCGGAGACGACGACGATGCTCAAGGTCGGCGCGACCGACCTGGTGCTGCGTCTCATCGAGGCCGGCGTGCCGATGCGAGACCTGTCCCTGGAGAACCCGATCCGGGCGATCCGGGAGATCAGCCACGACGCGAGCGGACTCCACCCTGTCCAGCTCGCGAACGGGCGGACCGCGACGGCGGTGGAACTGCAGGGCGAGTACTTCCAGCGGGTCCGCGAGCACGTGGACGCCCATCTGGACGCGACCCCGCAGATCAAGGCCGTCCTCGACCTCTGGGAGCGAGGGTTGCGGGCCCTGGAGTCCGGTGACCTCACCCTGGTCGACCGGGAGCTCGACTGGGTCATCAAGCTGCGACTCATCGACCGCTACCGCGCCAAGCACGGACTGGAGATGGACGACCCCCGGGTGGCGCGGCTCGACCTGGCCTACCACGACATCTCCCGCACCGAAGGGCTGTACAACCTGCTGGCCGCACGCGGCATGGTGGAACGTGTCGTGACGGACCTCGAGGTGTTCGAGTCGACGGCGGTGCCGCCGCAGACGACGCGCGCGAAGCTCCGCGGGGACTTCGTCCGGGCGGCTCAGGACGCACGGCGCGACTACACCGTGGACTGGGTGCACCTGAAGCTCAACGACCAGGCGCAGCGAACGGTGCTCTGCAAGGACCCGTTCCGCAACGTCGACGAGAGGGTCGAGCGGCTCATCGAGTCCATGTGAGCCACCGCAGCCCGGCCCCGGGCGGTTGCCGGGGGCTCCGGCGCATCGTGGCAGACTGTGCCGGTGCCGTCCCCCCGCCTGCGATCGATCGCCGCCCTGTGCGCGGTGCTCCTGACTGCCGGGTGCTCGGGCTCGGTCCTGGACGACCTCGCTCCGGCCTCCGTGCCGACGCAGGCCCCGGTGGCGGTCAGCGGCCCGGCGGGCGAGGTGCCGGTGCTGGAGTACCCCCAGCCCTACGACGTGGTGCGGGCAGGTTCCCGCACCCTGCGACCTGGCACCGGGGACGTGCTGTCGAGCGGCGACGACGTGCTGCTGAACATGTACGCCGAGGACGGCCGTGACGGCAGCGTCATCACCTCGACCTACCAGGACGCACCCGCCTGGTACACCTTCTCCGCGGATTCGCTCGGTCAGAACGTCTACGACTCGTTGCGCGGCAAGCGCGTGGGTGCTCGGGTGCTGGTGATCGACTCGAACGACGGCGTCCCCGTGGTGCTGGTGATCGACGTGCTGCCGACCCGAGCCGACGGAGCGGCCGTCGACCCGGCGAAGGGACTGCCGAAGGTGGTGCGGTCCGCCGACGGAGAGCCCTCCGTGGTCGTCCCGGACGGCAAGCCTCCGAGCGAGCTCGTGGTCCAGCCGCTCGTGCGCGGCGACGGACCGCAGGTCGAGGTCGGCCAGGTCGTCACGGCGCGGTACGTGGCGGTGCGCTGGAGCGACGGGTCGGTCGTGGACTCGAGCTGGGCGCCCGGCGTCGCACCCCAGTCGGAGACGATCGGGATCGGTCGGCTCGTGGAGGCCTGGGACCAGGGCCTGCTGGAACAGTCGGTGGGGACGCAGGTGCTGCTCGTCGCGCCACCGGAGCTGGCGTACGGCGGTACCAACAGCGACCTCGCCGGCGAGACGATCGTGTACGTCGTCGACATCCTCGACGCGCGCTTCCAGGTGGCCGAGGAGGCCCCGCCCGACGTGGCCGACGAGGACGCCGACGAGGCGGGCTCCGGGGCCGACGAGACCACCCCAGGAGAGTGAGTACCTCATGACCGTGTCCGTCCGGGTCATCCCGTGCCTCGACGTCGACGCCGGGCGCGTCGTCAAGGGCGTCAACTTCGTCAACCTGCGCGACGCGGGCGACCCCGTCGAGCTCGCCTCCCGCTACGACGCCGAGGGGGCGGACGAGGTCACTTTCCTCGACGTCTCGGCGTCGTCCGGCGAGCGGGCCACGATGATCGACGTCGTGCGCCGCACGGCGGAGCAGGTCTTCGTCCCGCTGACGGTCGGGGGCGGGGTGCGCTCCACGGACGACGTGGACCTCCTGCTGCGTGCCGGGGCCGACAAGGTCGGCGTGAACACGGCGGCCATCGCCCGGCCGGAGCTGATCTCGGAGATCGCCGACCGGTTCGGCAACCAGGTACTCACCCTGTCCGTCGACGCCCGCCGGGTGACCGGCGAGACGCGGACGCCCTCGGGGTACGAGGTCACCACCCACGGCGGGCGCCGCGGTACCGGGATCGACGCCGTCGAGTGGGCCGAGCGCGCCGCAGGTCTCGGCGCGGGGGAGATCCTGCTCAACTCGATGGACGCGGACGGCACGACCGGTGGTTTCGACCTGGAGATGCTGGGTGCGGTGCGCGAGCGCGTCACGGTGCCGCTCATCGCCTCCGGCGGTGCCGGCACCCCGGAGCACTTCGTCGAGGCTGCCCGTGCCGGGGCCGACGCGCTCCTGGCGGCGAGCGTCTTCCACTTCGGCGCGCTGACGGTCTCTCAGGTCAAGGACGCGATGCGCGAAGCGGGCGTCGAGGTGCGCTGAGCGGCCTCGCCGCACCGTCTAGGATCGATTCGATCCTGACGACGACTGCGAGGTTCTGCCGTGCCCGACCCAGCCCGACCGTCGGCCCTGACCGGGTCACGACTGCGCCGTGGCGCCGCTCTGATGTGGCGCGGGATGCAGGTGGAGCCGCGCCTGTACGTGCTGGCGGTCCTCGCCTCGGCGGTGTTCGGCGCGACGACCGTGGCGGTCAGTCGGGCGGTCGGCTGGGCCACCGACACCGTCGTCGTCCCGGCCGTCGCGGGCGACGTCGAGGCGCAGGGGAACATCTGGGTGGCCGGCGCGGTGCTGGCCGCGGTCGCGCTGACCCTCGCGGTCTCCGTCGCCGCCCGGCGCATCTGGGCCGGCTGGGGGTTCGTGGGGATCCAGGCGGAGCACCGACGGGGCCTCACCGCGCAGTTCCTGCGGCTGCCGATGTCGTGGCACCGCGCGCACCCGGCGGGCCAGCTCCTGTCGAACGCCAGCGCCGACGTCGAGGCCGCCACGGGCGTGTTCAACCCCCTGCCGTTCGCCCTCGGCGTCGTGGTGATGATCGTGGTCGCCACGGTCATGCTCCTGCTCATCGACCCCTGGCTGGCCGCGGCGGCACTCGTGGTCATCCCCGCGACGATCGCCGCGAACCTCGTCTTCCAGCGGTACATGGACCCCGTGGCCACCCGCGCGCAGCAGCTGCGGGCCGACGTCGCCGACGTCGCGCACGAGTCCTTCGAGGCCGCGCTCCTGGTCAAGTCCCTCGGGACCGCGGACCGCGAGGAGGCGCGCTTCGCCGCGCGGACCGACGAGCTGCGGCGCGCGAACGTGCGGGTCGGGGTGGTCCGGGCCGTCTTCGACCCCGTCATCGAGCTGCTGCCCAACCTCGGCACCCTGCTGGTCCTGGGGGTCGGCGCGTGGCGGGCCGCGACGGGTGCGGTCGGCGTCGGTGACGTCGTCACGGCGGCCTACCTGCTGACCCTCATGGCCGTCCCCGTGCGCGCCTTCGGCTGGGTGCTGGGGGAGCTGCCGCGCGGTCTCGTCGGCCACGACCGCATCTCGCGGGTGCTCGACGCCCGTGGCGCTCTCACCACCGGTGATGCTCGGCTGACGCCTCGCGGGGACGGGCTCGCCGTGCGGCTCGAGGACGTCGGCGTCGGCGTCCAGGTCGCCGGGCGGCCCGTGACGCTGCTGGAGGGGATCGACCTCGACGTCCCGTCAGGTGCGACCGTCGCGGTCGTCGGACCGACCGGTGCCGGCAAGACGACCCTGGTGTCGCTGCTGAGCCGCTTGTCGGACCCGACGCACGGCCGGGTGCGGCTCGACGGCACCGACGTGCGCGACCTCGCCGTCGGCGAGGTGCCCGCCCAGGTCGCCCTGGTCGCCCAGCAGACTTTCGTCTTCGAGGACACGGTGCGAGCCAACGTCACGCTCGCCGACGACGTGTCCCCCGACGTGGACGCCCAGGTGTGGGAGGCGTTGCGCCTCGCCCGTGTCGACGACGTCGTGCGGGCGCTCCCGGGCGGGCTGGACGCGCCGCTGGGGGAGCGGGGCGCCAACCTCTCCGGCGGGCAGCGCCAGCGGCTCGCCATCGCCCGCGCGCTGGTCCGCCGGCCCCGGCTGCTCGTGCTCGACGACGCCACCAGCGCCGTGGACCCACGCGTCGAGCAGGAGATCCTCACCCACCTCTCGGCCTCGACCGACGGCCGCCGGTCGACGACGGTCGTCATGGTGGCCTACCGGATGTCGTCCGTGACGATGGCGGACGTCGTCGTGCACCTGGACGCCGGACGCGTCGTCGACGTCGGCACACACGCCGAGCTGCTGGCACGGGACGCGGGCTACCGCGAGCTCGCCACGGCGTACGAGGCGGAGACGGCACGCCGTCGCCGCGAGGAGGCGGACGAGCAGGCCGTCGAGGACGTCACCGAGGGGTTCGACCGCGTGCCTGACCTCGAGGCCCGCACCGACGACGAGGAGGCCGTCCGATGAGCGACTCCCGGATCGCGACCGCGAGCGACCTCGGCGTGCTCGCCACGCTGCGCCGCGGGCTGGAGATCTCGCCGCAGATCGTCCAGGGTCTGTGGCTCACCCTCGCCGTCGCGGTGGTCGCCGCCGCAGGTCGGGTGGTCGTGCCGCTCGCGGTCCAGCGGACGGTGGACGACGGCCTGCTGGCCGACGGCGGACCCGACGCCGGGCGGATCGCGGTGCTCACCGGCGTCGCGGCCGCGGCCGTCGTGGTCGCCGGGCTGTGCACCGCGATGGTCAACATCCGGCTGTTCCGGTCCACGGAGGCGGGCCTGGCCGAGCTGCGCGTGAAGGCGTTCCGGCACGTCCACGACCTGTCCACGCTCTCGCAGGGCTCGGAGCGGCGCGGAGCGCTGGTCTCGCGGGTCACGAGCGACGTCGACACGATCTCCCACTTCGTGCAGTGGGGCGGCATCATGCTGCTCGTCTCGTGCCTGCAGATCGCGGTGGCCACGGTGCTGATGGCGGTCTACTCGCCGGCCCTGACGGTCGTGGTGTGGCTCTGCTTCGTGCCACTGTTCCTCGTCCTGCGCCGCGCGCAGCGGTCCGTCGGGGAGCGCTACGCCCTGGTGCGGGCCAAGATCGGGTCGCTGCTGGGTGCGGTGTCCGAGGCGGTCGTGGGAGCGGAGACGGTTCGCGCCTACGGCGTCGCCGAGCGCACCGGCCGGCGCATCGACGTGGCCGTCCAGGAGACCCGCCGGGCGCAGGGCCGTGCACAGGTCCTCGTCGCGACGGTGTTCTCCTCCGGCACTCTCATGGCCAACCTCGTGCTGGCCGTCGTCGTGGTCGTGGGCACGTACCTCGGTATCGGTGGCGGGCTCACGGCCGGACAGCTCGTCGCGTTCCTGTTCCTCGTCCAGCTCTTCACCGGGCCGGTGCAGATGGCCACGGAGATCCTCAACGAGCTGCAGAACGCCGTGGCGGGCTGGCGCCGGGTCATCGCCGTCGTGGACACCCCGCTCGACGTGGTGGATCCCGCCGACGACGTCGTCGACGGGTCCGACGCCGCGGCCCGGTCGCCGCGCGGGGACGCCCACGTCGCGCTGCGCGGTGTGCGGTTCGGCTACCCGGACGGGCCCGAGGTGCTGCACGGCGTCGACCTCGACCTGCCGGCGCGCCGCAAGATCGCCGTCGTCGGGCAGACCGGGTCGGGCAAGACGACGATCGCCAAGCTCGTCACCCGGCTGATGGACCCGACATCCGGCGCCGTCGAGCTGGACGGCGTCGACCTGCGCGACATCCCGCTGGCGAGGTTGCGCGAGCGCGTCGTGCTGGTGCCGCAGGAGGGGTTCCTCTTCGACGGCACGGTGCTCACCAATGCGGCCTACGGGCTGCGGAGCACGGTGGCCGAAGCGCGGACGGAGCCGCCGACGGAACCTCTGGGCGGCCTGCAGGCCGACCCCGGCACCGACCGCGCCACCGACCCTGGCACCGACCCCGAGGTGCGGGCGCGGGTGGCCGCGGCGTTCGAGGCGCTCGGGATCGCGGAGTGGGTCGCCGGTCTGCCCGGCGGCCTCGACACCGACGTGGGGCAGCGGGGCGAGTCGCTCTCGGCGGGCGAGCGCCAGCTCGTGGCCGTGGCCCGCGCCTACCTCGCGGCCCCCGACCTGCTGGTCCTCGACGAGGCGACGTCCGCCGTCGACCCCGCCACCGAGGTGCGGATCGCGCGCGCTCTGGACGCGCTGACGTCCGGGCGCTCGACCATCACGATCGCCCACCGGCTCTC
The DNA here is from genome assembly GCF_056590155.1 of Isoptericola sp. GX10416. Lineage (NCBI taxonomy): Bacteria > Bacillati > Actinomycetota > Actinomycetes > Micrococcales > Promicromonosporaceae > Isoptericola > Isoptericola sp. GX10416. Next base: position 151,234 of record NZ_JBWPVO010000010.1, read on the forward strand.
GACCGCCGAGGCGAGCGACCTGGTGGTCGTGGTCGACGACGGGCACGTCGTCGAGGTCGGACACCACACCGACCTGGTGGCCCAGGGCGGCGTCTACGCGCGCATGCACGCGAGCTGGGTGGCCCAGACCCGCTGAGACGACGGCGGGGCGCCGCTCTGTGCCGTGAAATGATGCAGGCGTGCAGAACCGCAGCGCCCTGGACCCCGCCATCGCCGACCGCCTCAAGCGTGACGACCACGGTCTCGTCGCCGCCGTCGTGCAGCAGCACGACACCGGCGACGTGCTCATGCTCGGCTGGATGGACGACGAGGCGCTGCACCGCACGCTCACCGAGGGCCGCGTGACGTTCTGGAGCCGGTCGCGCGGCGAGTACTGGCGCAAGGGCGACACCTCCGGGCACTACCAGTACGTGAAGTCGGTCGCCCTCGACTGCGACGGCGACGCCCTGCTGGTGCGCGTCGACCAGGTCGGCGCGGCCTGCCACACCGGCACCCACACCTGCTTCGAGGCCGGCGGGCCGCTGCCCGCGTCCGTCGGTCACCGTCCCGAGACCACCGAGGAGAACCGGTGACCACGACCCCCGCCACCACCGCCCCCGCAGCCGCCGTCGCCCCCACCGCCGACGAGCTCACCTGGGGACGCACGTGGCCGGCGCTGGACACCTTCCGCGAGCTGGCACGTACGCGCCGCGTGGTGCCCGTGGTCCGCAAGGTCCTGGCGGACGACGTCACCCCTGTCGGTCTCTACCGCACCCTCGCCGCGGGTCGCCCGGGGACGTTCGTGCTGGAGTCGGCCGAGGTCGGCGGTGCGTGGTCGCGCTGGTCCTTCGTCGGCGTGGACTCCCGGGCGACGCTCCTGTCGTCCGACGGACGGGCGCAGTGGCGGGGAGACGTCCCGGCGGGCATCCCCACCGAGGGCGACGTGCTCGAGGTCCTCGGTGCGGCGCTGGAGGCCCTGCGGACCGAGCCGATCGAGGGGCTGCCCCCGTTGACCGGCGGCTTCGTCGGCGCCATGGGCTGGGACATCGTGCGGCACTGGGAGCCGACGCTGCCGAAGACGGCCCCCGACGAGCTCGACGTGCCCGAGGTCGCGCTGTCGCTGGCCACCGACCTGGTGGCCGTCGACCACCACTCCGGGTCCGTGTGGCTCGTGGCGAACGCGATCAACGCTGACGGCACCGACGAGCGGGTCGACGAGGCGCACGCCGACGCGGTGGCACGCCTCGACGCGATGGCCGACCGGCTGGCCGCACCGGCTCCGCCCGTGCGGACCGTCCTCGCGGACGACGTCGTCGAGCCCGAGCTGGAGTTCCGTTCGACGCGCGACGAGTTCGAGGACGCCGTGCGCGCGGGCCAGGAGGCGATCCGCGACGGCGAGGTCTTCCAGGTCGTCCTGTCCCAGCGCCTGGACCTCGACTGCCCGGCCGCGCCGCTCGACGTCTACCGTGCGCTGCGCACGATCAACCCGAGCCCCTACATGTATTACTTCCAGCTCCGGGACCACCGGGACCGCGACTTCGCGGTGGTCGGATCCAGCCCGGAGACGCTGGTCAAGGTGGACGGCGACCACGTCACGACGTACCCGATCGCGGGGTCGCGGCCGCGGGGGGCCACCGTCGAGGAGGACGTGGCGCTCGCCGAGGAGCTGATCGCCGACCCCAAGGAACGTGCCGAGCACCTCATGCTCGTCGACCTGTCCCGCAACGACCTGGTGAAGGTGTGCGAGCCGACGTCGGTCGAGGTCGTCGAGTTCATGGCGACGCGCCGCTTCAGCCACATCATGCACCTGTGCTCGACGGTCGTGGGGCGGCTGCGCCGCGGCGCGACGGCGCTGGACACCCTGCGGGCCACGTTCCCGGCGGGGACGCTGTCCGGCGCCCCGAAGCCCCGCGCGATCGCGCTCATCGACGAGCTGGAGCCGGCGTCGCGCGGCATCTACGGCGGTACGTGCGGCTATCTCGACTTCGGGGGCAACCTCGACATGGCGATCGCGATCCGGACGGCGTTCCTGCGCGACGGGCGCGCCTCGGTCCAGGCCGGGGGTGGGATCGTGGCCGACTCGGTCCCGGCCCTGGAGTACGCCGAGTCGCGCAACAAGGCGGCCGCGGCGGTCCGGGCGGTCCAGCTCGCCGCGCGGTTCGCCGACCTCACCGCGGGGCCGGAGTCGCAGCGATGATCCGTTCCCGCGGCCGCTCCGTGGTGCTGCTGCTCCTGCTCGGCGGGGCGGTCTTCGCGGTCTCGGCGCCGGTGTGGTTGAGCACGGCGGTCGCCACGGCGCTCGAGCCCGAGGTGGCGATCGAGGTCACCGGCACGACGGCGGCGCCCGCGGTCAGCGCTGCGGCCTTCGTGACGATCGCCTGCGCGCTGGCGGCCACGCTGGCGGGTCGGGTCGCCCGGCGCATCGCACTGGCCGTGGCGACGCTGGCCGGGCTCGTCGTGGTGGCGGGCACCGTCGGGGTGCTCATCGACGTCGAGGGTCCGGCGGTGACGGGCGCGGCCGACGCGGCCGGGGTGACCACGCTGACGGCCCCCGTCGACGTGACGCCGTGGCCCTGGATCACGGTGGCCGTGGGTATCGGGGTCGTGGTGGTCGGAGCGCTCGCCCTCGCGGGTGCCGGTTCGTGGTCCGCCACGGGCGGGCGTCACGAGCGGGCGGGGGTCGCGGACGCGCCGGGACCCGACGCCGAGCCGGACGCCCAGGCGGACTGGGACGCGCTCTCCGGCGGCGCCGACCCCTCCGCGGACCGGTAGTGTTGACCCAGCATCACGCGACGAAAGGCTTTCCCACACCATGACCGAGAACCGCACCGCCGAGGTTTCGTACCTGCCTGAGGCGGTCCCTCCGACGAACCACGGCCACACCGTCGCGGCCTGGACCGCGATGATCGGCGTGATGCTCGGTGCCGCGATCTCCGCGGTGGGCTGCCTGCCGGGCGTCCCGTTCGCCCTGTTCTGGGTCGGTCTCGTCGTCGCCGTGGCGGCCTGCGTCGTCGGACTGGTCCTGCGGAACATGGGATACGGCCAGGCCAAGGCCGGCGTCGAGCCCCGTCGCACGGGCTCCGGCCACTGATCTTCGGCGTCTCGCCCGCACCCCGTCCGGGGTGCGGGCGTCGTGCTGTCCGGGCCTGGGGTGCCCGGCGGTCCGTCTCGTCACTCGGGCGGTGGTCAAGGGGTTCGCGTGCCCGGCCTACCATGGCAGGACACGACCGGGGGAGGGGAGAGACATGACAGTCCTGGAGGACATCGTCGCGGGAGTCCGTGAGGATCTCGCCGTGCGTCAGGAACGTACGTCGCTCGACGAGCTCAAGGAGCGCGCGGCGCGCGTGCCCGGAGCGCTCGAGTGCTGCAGCCGGCTGCTGTCGGAGGACAAGGTCGCCGTCATCGCCGAGGTGAAGCGGTCGAGCCCTTCCAAGGGAGACCTCGCGCCCATCGCCGACCCGGCAGCGCTCGCCGCCGAGTACGCGGCCGGTGGGGCGAGCGTGATCTCCGTCCTGACGGAGCAGCGCCGCTTCGGCGGCAGCCTCGCCGACCTGGACGCCGTCCGCGCCCGGGTCGACGTCCCCGTCCTGCGCAAGGACTTCGTCGTCACGCCCTACCAGGTCTGGGAGGCGCGGGCGCACGGCGCCGACGTCGTCCTGCTCATCGTGGCCGCCCTGGAGCAGACCGTGCTGACCTCGCTCATCGAGCGGGTGCACTCCCTGGGGATGACCGCGCTCGTAGAGGCCCACACCGCCGACGAGGTGGGTCGAGCCCTCGACGCGGGCGCCCGGGTCGTGGGGGTCAACGCCCGTGACCTGAAGACGCTCGAGGTCGACCGCAGCACGTTCGCCCGGCTCGCTCCGCTCATCCCGGACGACGTCGTCCGCATCGCGGAGTCCGGTGTGCGGGGTCCGCACGACGTCATGGAGTACGCGCGGGCCGGCGCCCATGCGGTGCTGGTGGGCGAGGCGCTGGTGACCGACGGCGCGCCGCGCCGGTCGGTGGCCGACCTCGTCGCGGCGGGTCAGCACCCGTCGCTGTGGTCGGTGCGTCCGGCCGCGCAGCCCTGACCGGCACGCACCTAGCGGCGGTCCCGCCGACCGCCCCCGTCCTCGTCCGACCCCCCCGCCCCGAAGGAGCGACCGTGCCCGACCAGCCCGTGCGCGACGCGCTGACCGAGACTCTGGCCCACCAGGTAGCCGGCAAGCTCGCCGACGTCCAGGGACCGTACTTCGGTCAGTTCGGCGGCCGATACGTGCCTGAGGCACTTATTGCCGCCCTCGACGAGCTCGAGACGGAGTTCCGCAAGGCCCAGGGCGATCCCGCCTTCGCCGCCGAGCTCGCGCGGTTGCACCGCGACTACACCGGTCGCCCGTCGCCCGTGACCGAGGTGCCGCGGTTCGCCGCGCACGCCGATGGCGGTTCGGGCGCCGTGCGGATGTTCCTCAAGCGCGAGGACCTCAACCACACCGGGTCGCACAAGATCAACAACGTGCTCGGCCAGGCCCTGCTCGTGAAGCGGATGGGCAAGACGCGGGTGATCGCGGAGACCGGCGCCGGCCAGCACGGCGTCGCCACCGCCACCGCCGCCGCGCTGCTCGACCTCGAGTGCGTCGTCTACATGGGCGAGGAGGACACGCAGCGGCAGGCTCTCAACGTCGCCCGCATGGAGCTGCTCGGCGCGACCGTCGTCCCCGTCGCGATCGGCACCAGGACGCTCAAGGACGCGATCAACGAGGCGCTGCGCGACTGGGTCACGAACGTCGAGAGCACCCACTACCTGCTGGGCACGGTGACGGGGCCGCACCCGTTCCCCGAGATGGTCCGCGAGTTCCACCGGATCATCGGCGAGGAGGCGCGCGAGCAGGTCCTCGACCGGATCGGCCGCCTGCCCGACGTCGTGGCCGCCTGCGTGGGCGGGGGCTCGAACGCGCTCGGTCTGTTCAACGCGTTCCTGGACGACGTCGACGTCGCGCTCTTCGGGTTCGAGGCCGGCGGCGAGGGCATCGAGAGCGGGAGGCACGCCGCGCGCTTCTCCGGTGGTGCCCCGGGCGTGCTGCACGGGGCGCGCTCCTACCTGCTCCAGGACGACGACGGCCAGACGCGGCCCAGCCACTCGGTCTCCGCCGGGCTCGACTACCCGAGCGTCGGGCCCGCGCACTCGTGGTTGCACGACATCGGCCGGGCGACCTACGAGCCCGTCACCGACGACGAGGCGATGGAGGCCTTCCGGCTGCTGTGCCGCACGGAGGGCATCATCCCGGCCATCGAGTCCGCGCACGCCCTGGCGGGCGCGCTGCGCGTGGGCCGACGCCTCGCCGACGAAGGACGCACCGACCAGGTCCTCCTCGTCAACCTGTCCGGTCGCGGTGACAAGGACGTGGCGACCGCCGCGCGCTGGTTCGGACTGCTCGACGCCGACGGCGAGGGAGAGAAGTGAGCACCGTGACGACGTCGCGCACCGAGGCGTGCCTGGAATCCCTGCGGACGCAGGGTCGCCCGGCGCTCGTCGGCTATCTCCCCGTCGGGTTCCCCGACGTCGCCCGCTCGGTCGAGGCCGTCGTGACGATGGTCGACGCCGGAGTCGACGTCGTCGAGATCGGCGTGCCCTACACCGACCCGGTGATGGACGGCCCGGTCGTCCAGGCGGCCGCCGAGGCCGCGCTGACCGCGGGTGCGCGCGTGCGCGACGTCCTGCAGGTCGTCGAGGCCGTCGGTGGGCGCGTCCCCGCGCTGGTCATGTCCTACTACAACCCGCTGCTGCGCTACGGCGTCGACGCGTTCGCACGCGACCTGGCCTCGGCCGGCGGCGCGGGTGTCATCACCCCGGACCTCATCCCCGACGAGGGCGCCGAGTGGAGTGCCGCCGCTGACGAGCACGGCCTGGACAAGGTGTTCCTCGTCGCGCCGAGCTCCACGCCGGAGCGGTTGCGCCTGACGGCCGCCGCGTCCCGCGGGTTCGTCTACGCCGCTTCGACGATGGGCGTCACCGGTGTCCGTGACGCTGTCGGGCACCGTGCCGAGCAGCTCGTCGCGGACACGCGGGCCGCCGGTGCGCCGTACGTCAGCGTCGGCCTCGGCGTCTCGACGGGCGACCAGGCGGCCGAGGTGGGTCGGTACGCCGACGGTGTCATCGTCGGCTCGGCCCTCGTGCGCACGCTGCTCTCGGACGACCCGTGGTCCACGCGGCTCGATCGACTGGGTAAGGTGACCGGCGAGCTCGCGGCAGGCGTCGCGCGCTCCCGCACCAGCCCCGGAGGATCCTCGTGACCGTCATGACCTCGCTCGCGGCCTCGATCCCGAGCCCGTCGCAGCACACCTGGCATCTCGGTCCGCTGCCGGTCCGGGCCTACGCGCTCGCGATTCTCGTGGGGATCGTGGTGGCGGTCTGGCTGACCACGAAGCGCTGGAAGGCTCGCGGCGGCGACCCGGACGACGTCCTGGACATCGCCTTCTGGGCCGTCCCGTTCGGCATCGTCGGCGGACGTCTCTACCACGTCTTCTCGACGCCGGACCCCTACTGGGGCGAGAACGGCGACCCGGTCAGGGCCCTGTACATCTGGGAGGGTGGCCTCGGGATCTGGGGTGCCGTCGCCTTCGGTGCGATCGGTGCCTGGATCGGGTGCCGTCGCAAGGGGGTGCGGCTGTCGTCCTTCGCCGACGCCCTCGCCCCTGGTCTGCTGATCGCCCAGGCGATCGGCCGACTGGGCAACTGGTTCAACCAGGAGCTCTTCGGCGCTCCGACGACGCTGCCGTGGGGTCTGCAGATCGATCCGGCCTACCTGCCGATCGACCCGGCCACGGGTGCGCAGTACGCCGAGGGCACGCTGTTCCACCCGACCTTCCTGTACGAGATGCTGTGGAACCTCGCAGCGGCGGCCCTGTTGATCTGGCTCGACCGCCGGTACAGGCTCGGTCATGGAAGGGTATTCTGGGCTTACGTCGCGATCTATACGCTCGGTAGGGTGTGGATCGAGATGCTCCGCATCGACACCGCCGAGATGGTGCTCGGGCTGCGGCTGAACGTCTGGACGTCGATCCTCCTGGGCCTCGGGGCCCTGGTCGCCTTCGTCCTCATCGGTCGGCGGCACCCCGGACGCGAGGACGGTGTGTGGCTTCCGGGCCGTGCACCGCAGGACCCGGCGGCCGTCGAGACGGAGACCGAGACCGATGACGCTCGCGCCGGTTCGGACGACGTCCCCGATCCCGGTGCGGACGTCACTGACACGACCGACACGGATTCGCGTCCGGTCGGGTCCGACCAGGACCCGGCACCGCGCTCCTGACGGTTCGCCCCTGGTCGACCACCGGGGGAGCGCCGACAGATTTGTCCCGACGGGCCGACGACGTCCCGAACCACCTTAGGAAGAAAGTCGCGCCCGCAGTGCGGGCGTGCAGGAGGACGGTGTTGATGACCACGCCGCAGCACTGGGTCGCGCCCCCCGAGGCACAGGGCCTCTACGACCCCGCGTCCGAGCACGACGCCTGCGGGGTAGCCTTCGTCGCTACCCTGCGAGGCACTCCCGGCCGCGACATCGTCGACGCCGGCCTGACCGCCCTGCTCAACCTCGACCACCGCGGAGCGGTGGGCGCCGAGGAGGACAGCGGCGACGGCGCCGGGATCCTCACGCAGATCCCGGACGCGTTCCTGCGCGACGTGGTCGACGCCGAGCTCCCGCCGGCCGGGCAGTACGCCATCGGCATGGCCTACCTGCCTCAGGACGCCGCCGAGGCCGACGACGTCGCACGCCGGTTCGAGGCCATCGCGGCCGAGGAGAAGCTCGACGTGCTCGCGTGGCGCGACGTCCCCGTGACCGCCGACCTCGTGGGGCCGACCGCCCGGGCGTCGATGCCGACGTTCCGCCAGGTCGTCGTGGTGGACCCCGCGCGCGAGCTCTCGGGCGTCGCGCTCGACCGCCGCGCGTACCGGCTGCGCAAGCGTGCCGAGCACGAGCTGGACCTGTTCCTGGCCTCGCTCTCCGCCCGCACCGTGACCTACAAGGGCATGCTCACGACGGCGCAGCTCGAGCCGTTCTTCCCGGACCTGTCGGACCCGCGGTACGCCTCGGAGATCGCTCTGGTCCACTCGCGCTTCTCGACGAACACGTTCCCGTCGTGGCCGCTGGCCCAGCCGTTCCGGCTGATCGCGCACAACGGCGAGATCAACACCGTCAAGGGCAACCGCAACTGGATGGCCGCCCGTGAGGGCACGCTCGCCAGCGACACGCTCGGCGACCTCGCGCCCCTGCTGCCCGTCTGCAGCGAGGGGTCGAGCGACTCGGCCAGCTTCGACGAGGTGCTGGAGCTGCTGCACCTGTCGGGCCGGTCGCTGCCGCACTCGGTGCTGATGATGATCCCGGAGGCATGGGAGAACCACGCCGAGATGGACCCCGCCCGCCGGGCGTTCTACCAGTACCACGCGAACCTCATCGAGCCGTGGGACGGGCCCGCCTGTCTCACCTTCACCGACGGCACCCTCATCGGTGCCGTGCTCGATCGCAACGGCCTGCGTCCGGGACGCTTCTGGGTCACCGAGGACGGCCTGGTCGTGCTCGGCTCCGAGGCCGGCGTGCTGGACCTGGACCCTGCGACGGTCGTCCGCAAGGGCCGCCTGGAGCCGGGGCGCATGTTCCTCGTCGACACCGCCCAGGGCCGCATCGTCGAGGACGACGAGGTCAAGTCGCAGCTCGCCGCCCAGCGTCCCTACGCCGAGTGGATCGAGCGGAACTCGATCGAGCTGTCGTCCCTGCCCGAGCGGGAGCACATCGCGCACTCGCCGGCCTCCGTGCAGCGCCGCCAGCGCGCCTTCGGCTACACGTCCGAGGAGCTCAAGGTCATCCTCACCCCGATGGCGAACGCGGGCGCGGAGCCCCTGGGCGCCATGGGCTCGGACACCCCCGTCGCGGTGCTCTCCAGCCGCCCCCGGCTGCTGTTCGACTACTTCACGCAGATGTTCGCCCAGGTGACCAACCCGCCGCTGGACGCCATCCGCGAGGAGCTGGTCACGTCCATCGGCGGGGCGATCGGTCCTGAGCCCAACCTGCTGGACGACTCGCCGGCGCACGCCCGCAAGCTGCTGCTGCCGTTCCCCGTCCTGGACAACGACGAGCTCGCCAAGATCGTGCGCATCGACCGCGACGAGCGGCTCGAGGGCGAGTTCCGCGCCGTCATCGTGCGTGGTCTCTACGACGTCTCGGGCGGCGGTCGCGCCCTCCAGGAGCGCCTCCAGGAGATCTTCGACCAGATCGACGGCGAGATCGAGGCCGGCGCGACGCACATCGTGCTGTCGGACCGGGACTCGGACGCCGAGCGCGCGCCGATCCCGTCCCTGCTCCTGACCAGCGCCGTCCACCACCACCTGCTGCGCCGCCAGACCCGCACGCGGATCTCGCTGGTGGTCGAGGCCGGTGACGTGCGCGAGGTGCACCACGTCGCGCTCCTGATCGGCTACGGCGCGGCCGCGGTCAACCCGTACCTGGCGATGGAGACCGTCGAGGACCTGGCGCGACGCGGGTACCTGCAGGTGTCGCCGGACCAGGCCGTCACGAACCTCATCAAGGCGCTCGGCAAGGGTGTGCTCAAGGTGATGTCCAAGATGGGCATCTCGACGATCATGTCCTACCGGGGCGCACAGGTCTTCGAGGCCGTCGGGCTGTCGCACGAGCTGGTCGAGGACTACTTCACGGGCACCACCAGCCGGCTCGCCGGCATCGGTCTCGACGTCATCGCCGCGGAGACCGCGGCGCGGCACACCGAGGCGTACCCGGCGTCGGGCAACCACATCCCGCACGAGCGTCTGACGACCGGTGGCGAGTACCAGTGGCGCCGCGACGGCGAGGAGCACCTCTTCGACCCGGAGACGGTCTTCCGGCTGCAGCACGCGACCCGCAGCGGCCGCATGGACATCTTCCGGCAGTACACCCGGCGCGTCGACGAGCAGTCGGAGCGTCTGATGACGCTGCGCGGCCTGCTGCGGTTCACCCCGGAGCGCGAGCCGGTCCCGCTCGACGAGGTCGAGCCGGTCAGCGAGATCCTCAAGCGGTTCAACACCGGTGCCATGTCCTACGGCGCGATCAGCCAGGAGATGCACGAGACGCTGGCCGTCGCGATGAACCAGGTCGACGGCCGGTCGAACTCCGGCGAGGGCGGTGAGGACCCCGAGCGCCTCTACGACCCGCAGCGGCGCTCCCGCGTCAAGCAGATCGCCTCCGGGCGCTTCGGCGTGACGAGCGAGTACCTCACGCAGGCCGACGACATCCAGCTCAAGCTCGCCCAGGGCGCCAAGCCGGGCGAGGGCGGCCAGCTGCCCGGCCCGAAGGTGTACCCGTGGGTCGCGCGGACCCGACACTCCACGCCTGGCGTCGGCCTCATCTCGCCGCCGCCGCACCACGACATCTACTCCATCGAGGACCTCGCCCAGCTCATCCACGACGCCAAGAACGCCAACCCGTCGGCGCGCGTCCACGTCAAGCTCGTCTCCGAGTTCGGCGTCGGGACCGTGGCCACGGGCGTGTCCAAGGCGCACGCGGACGTCGTCCTGATCTCCGGGCACGACGGCGGCACGGGCGCGAGCCCGCTCACGTCGCTCAAGCACGCGGGCACCCCGTGGGAGATCGGTCTGGCGGAGACCCAGCAGACGCTGGTGCTGAACAACCTGCGCGACCGCATCACGGTGCAGGTCGACGGCCAGATGAAGACCGGTCGCGACGTCGTCGTGGCCGCGCTGCTCGGCGCCGAGGAGTTCGGCTTCGCGACCGCCCCGATGGTGGTCTCGGGCTGCATCATGATGCGCGTGTGCCACCTCGACACCTGTCCGGTGGGCGTGGCCACGCAGAACCCCGAGCTGCGCCGACGTTTCACGGGCAAGCCGGAGTTCGTCGTGAACTTCTTCGAGTTCATCGCCACCGAGGTGCGCGAGCACCTGGCGGCCCTGGGCTTCCGGTCGATCGAGGAGGCCGTCGGCCAGGTCCGCGCTCTCGACACCCGCAAGGCCGTCGACCACTGGAAGGCGCAGGGTCTCGACCTCGCGCCGGTGCTGGAGTTCGTCGAGCCGCCGGCGGGCTCGTCGCTGTACCGCACCCAGGTGCAGGACCACGGCCTGGACAAGGCGCTCGACCAGGAGCTCATCGCCCGCGCCAAGGAAGCGCTCGAGGACGCCCGCCCCGTGCGGATCGAGGTCCCCGTGCGCAACGTCAACCGGACGGTCGGCACCATGCTCGGCCACGAGGTGACCAAGCGTTACCACGGTGAAGGCTTGCCCGACGACACGATCGACGTCGAGCTGACCGGCTCGGCCGGTCAGTCGTTCGGGGCGTTCCTGCCCCGCGGCGTGACGCTTCGCCTCTTCGGCGACGCCAACGACTACGTCGGCAAGGGCCTGTCCGGCGGACGCATCGTGGTCCGCCCGGACCGCGCCGCGGTGCTCGAGGGCGCCGCCAACGTCATCGCGGGCAACGTCATCGGCTACGGCGCGACGTCGGGCGAGATCCTGCTGCGCGGTCGCGTCGGCGAACGCTTCGGCGTGCGCAACTCCGGCTCGACGCTGGTCGTCGAGGGCGTGGGTGACCACGGCTGCGAGTACATGACCGGCGGCGAGGTGCTGGTCCTCGGACCGACGGGCCGCAACTTCGGCGCTGGCATGTCCGGCGGTGTGGCCTACGTGCTCGACCTGCGCGCGGCCGCGATGAACACGACGTCCGTGGCGTCCGGCGAGCTCGTCGTCGGACCGCTCACGGACCAGGACTGGGACCGGGTGCGCGCCCTGCTGGAGCGCCACCGCGACGAGACGGGCTCGCCGGTCGCGGCGGGCCTGCTGGACGACGAGTCGTCCCGCGAGCGGTTCAGCCGCGTCCTGCCGCCGGTGTGGGCCAACGTCCGCGCGGCGCTGGCCGAGGCGGACGCGGCGGGCACGCCGCTGGGCGAGGGCGACGACTTCGACCCGTCCCTGTGGGAGCGAATCATGGAGGTGGCCCGTGGCTGATCCCCGCGGATTCATGAAGGTGCGGGAGCGCGAGCTCCCGCCGAACCGTCCGGTCGAGGTGCGCCTGCACGACTGGAAGGACACCCACGCGCTGCGCGAGGACGGTCAGCCGTACCTCAAGGAGCAGGCGGGGCGCTGCATGGACTGCGGCATCCCGTTCTGCCACCAGGGCTGCCCGCTCGGGAACCTCATCCCCGAGTGGAACGACCTCGTGCGCACGGACCAGTGGGCCGACGCGATCGAGCGGCTGCACGCGACCAACAACTTCCCGGAGTTCACCGGTCGTGTCTGCCCGGCTCCCTGCGAGTCGAGCTGCGTGCTGGGCATCAACCAGCCCGCCGTGACGATCAAGAACATCGAGGTCTCGATCATCGACGAGGCCTTCGAGCGCGGTCTCGTGGTGCCACAGGTCCCGCAGCGGCTCACGGGCTCGACGGTCGCCGTCATCGGTTCCGGTCCGGCAGGCCTGGCCGCGGCCCAGCAGCTCACCCGCACGGGGCACACCGTCGTGGTGTACGAGCGCGACGACGCCATCGGCGGTCTGCTGCGTTACGGCATCCCCGACTTCAAGCTGGAGAAGGTGCACATCGAGCGCCGTCTGGCCCAGATGGAGGCCGAGGGCACACGGTTCCGCACCGGGGTCGAGATCGGCAAGGACATCACGTGGGACGCGCTGCGCCGGCGGTTCGACGCCGTCGTCGTCGCCACCGGTGCGACGGTGCCGCGCGAGCTGCCCGTGCCCGGTCGTGACCTGGCCGGCGTGCACTTCGCGATGGACTTCCTCACACCGGCGGGCAAGGCCGTGGCCGGCCGACCGGTCGAGGGCGCGCCGTCGGCCGAGGGCAAGCACGTGATCGTGATCGGCGGCGGCGACACCGGCTCCGACTGCGTCGGGACCTCCCTGCGCCAGGGTGCGGCCAGCGTGACCACGCTGGCCATCGGCAAGCGGCCACCGTCGGAGCGCCCCGAACGCCAGCCCTGGCCGACCGACCCGATCCTCTTCGAGGTCTCCTCCTCGCACGAGGAGGGTGGCGAGCGCCGCTTCCTGGCCTCCACGGTGGAGTTCCTCGGTGACGACGAGGGTACGGTGCGTGCGCTCAAGGTCGCCGAGACGGAGTACCTTGAGGACGGACGACGGGTGCCGAAGGCGGGCACCGAGCACGAGATCCCCGCTGACCTGGTGCTCATCGCGATGGGCTTCACCGGCCCGGAGACGCCGGACCTCGTCGCCCAGACGGGGGCCGAGACCACGAGCCGTGGGTTGGTGCGCCGCGGCGACGACTACGCCTCGACGGTGCCGGGGGTGTTCGTGGCCGGCGACGCAGGCCGTGGGCAGTCGCTCATCGTGTGGGCGATCGCCGAGGGCCGCGCCGCGGCCGCCGCAGTAGACACGTTCCTCCAGGGGACGACCGAGCTGCCCGCTCCGGTGGGCCCGCGCACGGTTGCCCTGAGAGGATGAGAGAGAACCCGGGCGCCGTGCGGCGCCCGGGCCTGGTCCCGGCCGTGCCGGGACCGTACGACGACGAGGCTGGAGACATGCGCAGAGCGAAGATCGTGTGCACCATCGGACCCGCGACGGCGTCCCCGGAGAAGCTCCGGGAACTGGTCGACGCAGGCATGGACGTGGCCCGGATCAACCGGAGCCACGGCGAGAAGTCGGAGCACGAGGCCGTCTACCACGGTGTGCGCACGGCGGCGAAGGACGCCGGCCGCAACGTCGCCGTCCTGGTGGACCTGCAGGGGCCGAAGATCCGGCTCGGCCGGTTCGCGGACGACGAGAAGCACTTCCTGAACGAGGGCGACACCTTCACCATCACGACCGAGGACGTCGTCGGTACCCGGGAGCTGGTCTCGACCACTCACCAGGGCCTGCCGAACGACGCACGGGTCGGCGACCCGATCCTCATCGACGACGGCAAGGTCCGTGTGCGGGTCACCGCCGTCGAGGGTCCCCGCGTCGTGACGACGGTGGAGATCCCGGGCCCGGTGTCGAACAACAAGGGTCTGAACCTTCCCGGCGTGGCCGTCTCGGTCCCCGCGCTGAGCGACAAGGACACCGACGACCTGCGGTGGGCGCTGAACCTCGGTGCCGACATCATCGCGCTGTCGTTCGTGCGCAACGCCGCCGACTACGACGACGTCCGCCGGATCATGGAGGAGGAGGGACGCGTCGTCCCCGTCGTCGCCAAGATCGAGAAGCCGCAGGCGGTGGAGAACCTCGAGGAGGTCGTCGCCGCGTTCGACGGCTTCATGGTGGCCCGCGGCGACCTCGCCGTGGAGATGCCGCTCGAGCAGGTCCCGCTGGTGCAGAAGCGCATCATCGAGCTCGCACGCCGCAACGCCAAGCCGGTGATCGTGGCGACTCAGGTGCTCGAGTCGATGACCACGAGCCCGCGCCCGACGCGTGCCGAGGCCTCGGACTGCGCGAACGCGGTGCTCGACGGCGCCGACGCGGTCATGCTGTCGGGGGAGACCTCGGTCGGTGACTACCCGATCGTCACGGTGCAGACGATGGCCTCCATCATCGAGGCGACCGAGGAGCTGGGCCGGGAGCGCATCGCGCCCCTCGGCTCGACCCCGCACACCCGCGGTGGCGTCATCACCCGGGCTGCCGCCGAGATCGGTGAGACGCTGGGTGTGAAGTATCTGGTGACGTTCACGCAGTCGGGCGACTCGGCGAAGCGCATGTCGCGCCTGCGCTCGGGCATCCAGCTGTTGGCCTTCACCCCCGAGGAGTCGGTGCGCAACGTGCTGGCGCTCACCTGGGGCACGACGTCCTACCTCGTGCCCGAGGTCGACTCGGTCGACGCCATGGTGAGCCAGGTGGACCAGACGCTGCAGGCGAACGGCCTGGCCGAGGTCGGCGACCGCGTGGTCATCGTCTCCGGCGCGCCGGTCGGCGTGCCCGGCACGACCAACTCGATCCTGGTCCACAAGGTCGGCTCGAGCACCGACGCGCGTGGCGTCGCGGTCTGACGACGTCTCGGGGCGGTTGTCCTGAGCGGTACGCGGCAGGGCCCGCACCCCGTGGGGTGCGGGCCCTGCCGCGTCTGTGGTGCCCCGGGTGGGACTCGAACCCACACTGGATCGGGTTTGAGCCGATTGCCTCTGCCGATTGGGCTACCGGGGCATGAGGCTGGGGTTATCGAACCACATGGTGCACCCGTGGCCCAACCGGTCTCGCGCGCCTCGGCCAGGGTGCGGACGGTCACACCGGCGCGGGGGGTGAAGTGCGCGCGACCTGGGCGTGCGGGGTCTACGATGGCAACCGTGACCGACGAGAAGCTGCCGCTCGACCTGCCCCCGCTGATCGACCAGGAGCCCGCCCCGACGCCTGAGGCGCCGGCCAAGCCCTCGCGACGCGCCGTGGTCGCCGAGGACGAGGCCCTGATCCGCATGGACGTCGTCGAGACCCTCCAGGAGGCGGGTTTCGACGTGGTGGGTGAGGCCGGTGACGGCGAGACCGCCGTGCAGCTCGCGGTGGAGCTCAAGCCCGACGTCGTGGTGATGGACGTCAAGATGCCCGAGCTGGACGGCATCTCCGCCGCCGAGCGCATCGGCAAGGCCCACGCGGCCCCGGTGGTGCTCCTGACGGCGTTCTCCCAGACCGAGCTCGTGGAGCGGGCCCGTGACGCGGGCGCCATGGCGTACGTCGTCAAGCCCTTCACCCCGGCGGACCTGCTGCCCGCGGTCGAGATCGCGATCTCGCGCTACCAGCAGATCGGCGCGCTGGAGTCCGAGGTCGCCGACCTCCAGGAGCGCTTCGAGACCCGCAAGCGCGTGGACCGCGCGAAGGGTCTGCTCATGACGAAGATGGGCCTCAGCGAGCCGGAGTCGTTCCGCTGGATCCAGAAGACGTCCATGGACCGGCGCCTCACCATGCGCGAGGTGGCCGACGCCGTCATCGATCAGGTGGGCGGCGCCTGACAGACATTGTGCGACTCCCCGGCGACCGGCTATGGTCACCGGGGAGTCGTGATCTTTTCGTGACCTGTCGGCCGACGGGTCGACGTCGTCGAGGGAGTGTCGATGCGAGCTGGGATCGAGGTGCGGGCCGCTGACGAGGGTGACCTCGAAGCGGTCGCCGAGCTGGTGGCGATCACGGGTCCGGAGGGTGGTACCGCTGCCACCGCCGACCCTCGTCGGCTCTGCGAGCACCTGAGCGTCCTCATCGCCTCCGGCGGCGAGGTCCTGGTTGCCCTGGACGACGACCAGGTGGTCGGGTTCCTGCTGGCGCGTGTCCTCGGCCCGCGGCTCTACGCCACGACCCCCAGCCTCTACGTCGACGCGATCATGGTCGCCCCGACGGCACGACGCCAGGGTGCCGGCCGGGCGCTGCTGGCCGCCGTCATGGAGCTGGCGCGCGCTGCGGGCGCGGAGAACGTCTACTGCGCCCCGGCCCCCGGCGCGCGCGAGATGCACCGATTCCTCGCGCAGCTCGGGTTCGCACCCGCAGCCGGGCACCGTGTCGTCGCGACGACGGCGCTGGAACGACGGCTCGCCCAGGAACCGGCCGGTGGCCCGACGGTCATCCGTCGCCGCGACGGCGTCCGACGCCGCAGGGACGCGACCCGTGCGGCGATCGAGGACCTCGTGGCCAGGCGCCGACGGGCGCGCGAGGCCGGCCTGCCGACCGGACCGGTCGACCTGAGGGCGTTCCAGGCTCAGCACGCCGCCGAGGAGGCGGCCCTGCGGAACGCTCAGCGCGAGCCGAGCTCGTCCGCCTCCTGACCTCGGGGCGGCTCTGCGAGCCGCCCGTCGTCGGTCAGCCGGCGTCGAGGATCATGCAGGTGAGTCGCGCCGTGGCGACCCGTCGGTCCGCGTCGTCCACCACGACGATCTCGTAGGCGGCCGTCGTGCGGCCCCGGTGGATCGCCGTCGCGGTGCCGTGAACCCGCCCGTCCCGCAGCCCGCGGTGGTGCGTGATGTTGAGCTCGATCCCGACGGCGGCGCGTCCCTCGCCCGCGTGCACCTGGGCGGCGACGGATCCGAGGGTCTCGGCGAGCGCGGCGGTCGCACCGCCATGAAGGAGTCCTGCCGGCTGGGTGTTGCCCGCCACGGGCATGGAGCCCTGCGTGGTCTGCGCCCCCACCTCCGTGAGCTCGATCCCGGTGCGTTCCAGGAGGGTGCCGGCAGCAGCCTGGTTCCAGTCGGCGACGGTGCGGGGGCGGCTCGGCGTCGTGTCGGTCATGCGGGTTATGTTGGCACAGCAGGTCACAGCGGTTGGGATCTGGCCGCGTGAGCGCCGATCCGGCCGCGGTGCGGTC